>JAZUOR010000176.1:0-5201 GCA_045604745.1 Acutalibacteraceae bacterium
ATCTTTTCGATCATGTATGTCATTGGAATTTTGCGCTCCTGTTCAAACAGCGCAAGAGCCTCAAAAAACTCCTTGCTCATATTCTTGGCTGCGTTTTTTGAGCTCTTTCCGGATTTGCCTGCCATGTCGCATCCTCCTGTACAGACTTATGTTGTTTGTTTTTTCCGGGAATATTCCGGACCGTTCTGTTTTGAATTATCCCGATCAATCCTCCGAGCCGTCGTCGTATTCGATCTCGTCGACGTCATCGGGAATCTCTGTGCTTTCGAAATCAATATCCTCGTCGGGCAGATGCACGCTTGATGCATCCTTGCGGGGAATGGCAAACTCCACTCCGTCAAGATCGGCGAGAATGATATCCTTGTCCCGCAGACCGATCAGCTGCGCAATAACCTCGCGCTCGCCGTCTATAGGGCGGAAGAAAGTGACGCACACCTCGCGTCCCGCCATTTTTTCAAAATGCTCGGGACGGGTCAGCTCACGCTCGATGCCGGGGGAGCAGACCTCGAGGAAATAGCTCTGGTCGATGGGGTCAAGCTCGTCAAGGGGTTTATCTATGGCGCGGCTCATCTTTTCGCAGTCGTTGATGCTCACGCCGCCTTCCTTGTCGATGAAGATGCGCAGATACCAGGAAGCGCCCTCCTTGACATAGCGCACATCCCATATACTGAGACCCAGTTCCCTGGCAATGGGCTCCGCCAGAGCATTGACAGCGGAAACGGTTATGCCGCCCTTGCCTTTGTTTTTCTTTTCAGCCATGCTGATGTCCATCCCTTTCTGCCGCACCGGCGGAATAAACGCACAAAAAAGAGCGGGTCGCCCCACTCCTTTAACCTCTTTATTCTTTCTGTGCATAATACTATCACAAAGCCGCCGATATTACAATACCAAATATATATAAATCGGCGGCTTTGCAAACAGTCTATTTTGTGGCAAATTTGGAAACGCGAGGCATATGTAGCCTTTGCTCAGTCTTCCTCCGGTGTTTCTTCCTCGTCGTAGTAGTAATACTCGTACTCCTCCGGCATTTCTTCGGCCTCTTCGGCCTCAGCAGCTTCCGCGGCTTCCGCAAGGGCGGCTTTTCCCTCGACGCCGCCGGTGTAGATGACCGCCTGAACATAGCCCAGCAGCTGCACAGCAGCAAAGAATATGAACAGTCCGCGGATCCAGCCGCTGGTGGTTTCGAACGCACCGCTGAGCAGAGCGGCAGAAACGGCACACATGCCGAAGAAGGAAACGATCTGCAAAGCCATAAACGCAGTGAAGCTGACCGTGACAGCGTTATTTTTCACACGGGCTATCAGTTCGCTGACGCCGCCGACGAACATGAGAACCAGTGTGCCGCATATGGCAATGAGCGCAAAGGTTTTCAGCTCAAGCATAGGCGAACCGTCGATCTTTCTGCCCACAAGGCCCGTATAATACGCAAGTCCAAAGGCACAGATGAGCAGCACTACGGTGACTATGTCGATTATCTTTTTTGATTTCATAACAGCGATTCTCCCTTGGTGATGGATGGAATAACTTTATTATATTAAATTTGTTCCATCCGTCAAGTGAAGTTTGCTCATATCATCTGCCATTCTTTAACTTGTCGCACAGAGAAGTCACCTGATCGGCAAAGCGTGCAAGCTCCTTGTTCGCCATGCCCTCACAGCCCCTGATGATTTCAAGAAGCCGCTCTCCGGCTGCGACCAGACGGTTGTAGGCACTGTTCTGCTGTTTTTTCTTGTTGTTTTTGTCGATGGGAATGCCAACTGCCGCTTCGATCACTTCGCCGGTGGCAAGATCGTAGCAGGCGCCGGAATAGGGTGCTGCAGCATTGAATCCCAGATCGTTTATCAGGTGATTGGTAAAGGAAATGCACGATTCATCCTCACCGTGATTGACAAACACCAGCTGAGGCTTGTTTTCAAAGGAGCATATCCAGTTGCTCAGTCCGTCCCTGTCGGCGTGACCGCTGATGCCCTTGAGCACGTCAATCTCTGCCCTGACAGTGATCTCCTCGCCGAATATCTTGACTTTTTTTGCGCCGTCGTTGAGGCTGCGTCCAAGGGTGCCTGCCGACTGGTAGCCAACAAACAGGATGAGACTTTCCGGACGCCAGAGGTTGTGCTTGAGGTGGTGGCGGATGCGGCCGGCCTCACACATGCCGCTGGCAGAAATGATGACCTTTGGCCGCTTGTCCGTATTGATCGCTTTGGACTCGTCGGCACTGACCGCCGTTACAAGACCGGGGAACACAATGGGGTTCTCTCCTCGCCGGATGACCTCGCGTGTCTGATCGTCAAGGAAGGATTCGTCACACTGGAGGAAAACGGCAGTAGCCTCGTTGGCAAGGGGACTGTCCATATATACAGGGAAGCCGTCATGGCCCTTTACCATGCCTTTTTCCTTTATCTCGCGGATGAAGTAAAGGATTTCCTGAGTGCGTCCCACGGCAAAGGACGGAATGACCACGTTGCCGCCGCGGTCAAAGGTACGCTGAAGCATACCGGCAAGCTCGGAAATGTAGTCGCCCGGACGCTCATGAAGGCGGTCTCCGTATGTTGACTCCATGACCACATAATCAGCGTTGGTCACCGTCTTTTTATCACTGATAACGGGCTGATACACGTTTCCGATATCGCCGCTGAATACTATTTTTCTGGTAACGCCGTTCTCGGTAAGCACCATCTCGATGCTGGAAGCACCGAGAAGATGTCCCACGCTGCGGAAGCACACCTCAACGCCCTCTTCTATCATTACGGGCCTGTCAAAATCACAGGGACGCAGATTTTTCACCAGCGTTTCAACATCTCTTGTTTCGTAGAGCGGCTCATAGGGCTTGCCTCCGGAGCGCTTGGCCTTGCGGTTGCGCCACTCGGCCTCAGACTCCTGGATGTGAGCACTGTCACGCAGCATTATGTTGCACAGATCGCAGGTGGCACGGGTGGCATAAAGCAGGCCGGTATAACCATTCTTATACAGCATGGGCAGCTTGCCCGAATGGTCTATGTGGGCATGGGTGAGCAGCAGGCAGTCAATGGAGGACGGATTGACCGGGATGTCCTGATTTTCAAAGACATCGGCACCTTGCTCCATGCCGCAGTCAACCAGAATGTTTTTGCCGTTTATCTCAATGAGTGTACAGCTTCCGGTAACCTCATGGGTTGCTCCGAGAAAGGTTATTTTCATATTGAGCCTCCTGTGTATTTTTGTTTACATAATTTTAACGCTGCCATATCTTGACACATCTGTTATTTGATAATATAATTATAACGCGGTCGGCTAAGTGCGGCAATATACAATTTTGTAACATTGTGATGGATTATTGAATTCTTTACCCGACTGCTACAGGAAAGGAAAGGTACAACTATGATCAGGAAAATCAGAGATGCAAAAAATCCCAGACGTGCAAAAGCAATCCTTCTCGCCGTGCTGTGCGCCGTGATGCTGTGCATCACTCTGCTTGGCGGCTGCGAGGGCTGTGCAACATGGCAGCGCTCCTGCAAAACCTGCCAGAGCGAATTTGCCGGCGGACTCAACCGAACTGTAAATGTATACACCTACGACGGAACACTGATCGCCACCTACACCGGCAGAATCGATGTGGAAGAGAACGAAACCAAGGTTCTTTTTGACATGGACGGCAAAAGATACATTTATTACAACGCCATAGTGGAAGTCATTGAAAACTGACCGTAAAAACGCAAAGGAGCTGCTCACAAAGAGCGGCTCCTTTTTTTCTGCAGCATGCAGTTTTTTTCTGTTTGAGTATTTCTCTGCTTCTTTCGGCATCATTACAGATTCGCGGACAAAACGCAATACTTTATTACAGTATTTGCAATTGATAATGCCGCAATACATATGATATATTATTATTGCATAAAAAAATCAATCATTTCCCGTAATTAATGTGCCATTATTTGGAACAGTTCCACACCGCCGGCTACTGCGCCTTATTGACGGAGTGATGTTTCTTTCCTGACGGCGATGTTCCCGTCACCCGCTGATAAGCTCTGTAGAAGGTTGAATAATCTGCAAAGCCGCATTTTTCCGAAGCACTTATGGGACGCTCACCACTGGCTATAAGCTGCTGCGCAAAGGTTATCTTTCTACGGATAATATACTGCTTGGGAGACTCGTGAAAGCTTTCGGTAAAGGTCTTGAACAGATAGGAACGGGACATTCCGAACCGGCGGCATATATCGTCGATATTCAGCGGCAGCAGAATGTTTCGGTTGATATACTCAACCACCGCCTCCAGCCCGCTGTAAACACTCTGCGACTTCACTTCTTCCCGGTCAAGGCACACAAACCTGACCATCAGTTCCTCAAAGCTGCTCCGCATCAGGATGGAAAGCATATCACCTGAAAAACCGGCAGCATGCCTGTCCATCCGGCGCAGAACGTTTACGATTTCAGTATCGCCAACGGCATAGAGGCTTCCCTTTTCCTTGAGCGCAGCGGCTACCGCATCAGGAATATCCTCGTCGGTAAAGAAAATAACCATGCGCTCATATCGCTTTTCCGAAAGAATCTTAAAACTGTGGTGTTCGTTGGGCCTTATAAACAGCAGATCGTTCGGCTTGAGCGTGTACCGCCTGTTTTCCAGATTATACTCAATGTCCCCTTCTATAAAATAGAACATTTCGTAAAAGGGATGGGAATGATTGGTGTATTCATCGGTGGTCGCCATCTGTTCGTTCCAGTTGTGAGCCACAACAAGATTTTCATCGCGATGAGCATAGGTGTACATTGCATTTTCACCCCACTGATTTGCAGTTTGTCTTCGTTTTATCTTATCACCTTTTCGGTGCTGGTGCAAGCGCCGATGCAATTTAGAAACACACAAATAAAAGGAGATGTAACAATGGCAAAGAAAGCCCCAAAGCTCGACGCTAAAGGTTACCGCAAGTTCGGCATGCGGGACAAAATTGCTTATGCGGCAGGCGATTTCGGCTGCAACATGAGCTTCGCCCTTAAGGGTACAGTTCAGACCTTCTGGCTGGTTTACATGATGATGGAAACCGGCCTGCTCTCCGCCCTGCTTCTGGCCGTACAGATCTGGGATGCCGTAAACGATCCCATGATCGGCGCAATGATCGACTCCGACAGAAGAAAGTACAAGCGCGGCAAGTTCAAGACCTACATCCTTATCGGCGCTATAGGACTTATCGTTGGCGGCGCTGCCGTATTCCTTCCGTTCCCCAATGCCA
>JAZUOR010000177.1:0-4489 GCA_045604745.1 Acutalibacteraceae bacterium
CCTTTTCCCGACTTTGATATGATGTGCCGGAAGGGCTTGTTGTTGATTGCGGAATGAATGTTGTCGCCGATCTGTTCGGGAGTCATGGCAGCGGAGCACGTAACTCCATGAAGAGACTCAAGGTGGAGACTCATGAATTCATTGCTGGAAGGGACATTGTTGTAGTCGAGATATTCGTCAATGAACACCGGTATGATGCGTATTTTATGTTTGATAGCAGCCAGAAGCTCCTTGTCAACAAAGGTCTGCTCCTTCTGAAGCATGCGGTTGGACACAAAAATGATAAAGCCCAGAGCGCCTTTTATTTTTTCAAAGACCTGTATCTTCCACTCTTCCCCGTAAGAAAGCCCGCTGTCGTACCATAGATTAATTCCTTTCCGGTGGAGATGATTTGCTATGGGGGCTATTCTGTAGGCGTCTTCCCGGCAGTAGCTGATGAAGTAATAATTGGATTCATCAGCGGTAAATCCAAAGTTGGCCTGAGACATAATATCGTTCCTTTCTTTGTTCTGCAGAATTACACGATAAATAATATCATATAATACAAAATAATGCAACTTTTAAATGAAAAACAGGTAGAAACAGAGAGGTATAAATTTCGGCGGCTGAAACTGACCGGGCAGAGCACGGATGGACACACTTTGTTAACCATTGTTCTCGGTTTGTTAACAGCAATTCGCAATTTCGTCAATATTATGTAAAGAAAACAACACATATGAGCGATATAATAAGGCCACAACAGCGAAAGAGAGGTGATGCCGCCCGGAATGGCCGGCGAAAATCATGCCGGAAAGGAGAGATGCATGTCAGCGGATCTTCGCACATACGGTCGCGGGCAGAATATGGCCGGCAGCCTGCAGATGCTGCCGGAAAACACGTGGCACATATGTGCCGGAAAGAATCATAATTAACATATAATACGAACATGACCGGAGAATGCGTCGCTCCGGTCAGAGGACGCGAATATATTTACTCCTATTCAACAAAACAAAAACTACCTCTTTTCTGTAATATAACCTGTTTTTACCTCCAGACTAAAAACTGCACGCCCGCCGGATGGCCGGAATACCGATCCGGCGGGATGCGGCAGACCAGCTGCTCCGGATATGTCCCGGTGCGGCTTTTTTGTTGTTGAAATATGAAAAGTGGTTTGATAAAATATAAAATGTATAGGTGTGCGGCTGTGAAAACGATGCAGCTGCAATTCCGCGGGTTGATCGATAAAGGAGGAAATCACAATGGAATTCTGGACGATACTTGGCATTGAGCAGACCAGGGACGAAGACGCCATTAACGCAGCATATCACGAAAAATTGCAGTATGTTCACCCGGAGGATCACCCTGAGGAGTTCATGCAGCTGAGAAACGCCTATGAAGAGGCGCTGAAATATGCCCGCCGGACAGACAGTGAGGATCCTGAGGATCAGACTCCGGTCGGCCTGTGGATCGGTCGGGTCAAGGAAGTCTATGACAGCATCTGGCGCCGGCTGAACGCAGAGGAGTGGAAGGTACTGCTGGCAGACGAAGTCTGTCAGGGCATAGATTCGCGCATAGATGCCAGAGATGCACTCCTGAAATTCTGCATGGAGAACTACTACCTGCCCACCGAGGTGTGGCGGATATTTGAGAATACTTTCTCCTTTACCGAAAACCGTGACGAGCTGTATGAGCGATTCCCGAAGGATTACATCGACAATGCAGTCATCGGCGGCCTTGAGGGCGATCCTGTGGTTCCGTATCATCTTTTTGCCAAGGATACCGAGGGCAACCCCGACAGCTATGTGCGCATGTATTTCAAGGCGCGTGACGAGCGCCGCAACGGCAATCTTGAGGCCTGCGCCGCCACGGTTCAGGACATGAAAAACAGCGGGTTCGAGCATCCCTACGGCCGCCTTGCCGCAGCTGAGCTTCACGCTGCACGGGATGAATTTGAAGCTGCGTACAGCATTGTCAGCGAACTGGCGGAGCAATATCCGGAAGACAGCGGCATACTGCTGTTCCACGGCGAGATGACCCGCCACCACAAAAAGGATTATGATGCCGCTCTGGCGGACTACGAAAAGGTCCTTGTGCGTCTGCCCGAACACAATCAGGCGCGCTGGGGCAAGGCTGAATGTCTGCTGGAAATGGGAAAGCTGGAGGAGGCAAAGGATATCTATCTGGAGCTCAACCGCCGGCTGCCCTTTGACGAAAACATCAGCAGCCGAGTCACTGAGGTCAACCAGCGGCTGGTGGAGTATTACGAGCAGCAGATAAAGGACAACCCGGACAATTTTGAAATGCGCATGGACTATGCGTGGAACTGCCTGCAGCGTAAGGAGCACGACAGGGTAAAGGCTCTGCTTGCGGAGGCCAATCCCGCAGCGATTGAAGAAAAAGCGGATCTTGAAAACATCAGCACCAAGCTCTACCTCAACTGCGAGGAGCCGGAGGAGGCTCTGAAGCACGCCAGGGAGTGGGAGCAGCTGATCCCGCAGCTTCCTGAGGGTGAAAGCGACAAGGAAAAGAAGCGCAAGGGCAAGCTGCCGGAGATACTCTATCTGCAGGCAGTTGCCATGATCATGCAGGAAAAATACGACGAGGCTCTGGAGCGGGCGGATGCTGCAATTGCCGCTGATCCGGAAAAGACCGATCCAAGAGAGATCCGCCGCAGAGTATATACGATCCGCCGCGAGTTTGACAAGGCTGTCGAGGAAGCGGAAAAGGTCGTCGAGATGGAGCCCAACTACGTCAACTGGTATAACCTTGCTCTCTGCCAGTATTATCAGGGAAACAAGGCTGCGGCATATCACAGCTTCGGCGAGGCGCTGGGCTATGGCCGTGTGCTCCAGACCTACATCTGGCGTGCACGCATTCTGTGTGACTTTGACGAATGGGATGGCGTAAAGCAGACCATCGAGTATCTTGAGGAAAACGGCGTGGATTCCACTCAGGATGTCATGCGCTATCTCAAGGCACGCGTCATGCATCAGGAGGGCAAAAAGGATGAAGCTCTGGCTGAATACAAGGAGCTCATTGCCCAGTTTGAAGCCGGTGAATCCAACATAGATTTCATATGGGAGCTTTATCACAAGGCCGCCGACATTGAGGACGACAACGAGGTCGATCCCGACACGGTCATGATACTTGTTGACAAGGGACTCAAGGAAAAAGAGGACTTTATGCCTCTGCTCGACCTCAAGTCCTACCTGCTGTGGAAGCAGAGAAAACGGGACGAGCACATGGAGCTCAACAAGAAGCTGCTGGAGTTCTATCCCCGTCACAGCATGGCCAACGAACGCATCGGCGACGTGCTCTATGACGACCACAACGAGTATGCGCAGGCCATGGAGTATTACCGCCGGCAGGAACAGCTGCGCGATTCAGCTCCTCTGCAGGAGGTCATGGGTCTGAGCCTTATGTATCTTGAGCAGGTTGAGGAATCGGAGGAGCACTTCAAAAAGGCAGTGGAGATGGACCCTGAGCGCCTGCGTCCCCGCAGCAATCTCGGTCTTCTGTATGAGCGTCAGCATCAGTACGAAAAATCTCTGCCTCTGCAGCAGGAGTGCGTAAAAATAAACATAGAGAGCGAGAAGAAAGACAAGCGGCCCTATCGCTGGCTGGCCCGTGTGTGTGCACGCATGGGACGCTACGAGGAGGCCATGGATGCCTACCGCAGCAACCTTGAGATGTTCGGAGAAAACGAAGATGCCCGTCATGTCGTGGAGGTTTGCATGGAGAGCGGAGATTTTGTCCGCGCCGAAAAGCTGCTGGAGCAGTTCAACTCCGAGGGAAAGATAGGCGATCCTTATCTGAAGATGAAGACCGATATCGTCCGGCTTCAGGGCAAAAACTATCTCCGGTACATCAAAAAAATGGAGGACGGTGCGGACAAGTTCGAGCGACTTGCTTCCTATTATCTCAGACAGAAAAAATACGCAAAGGCGGCGTCCTATTACGAGAAGGTGGATGAGCTTGATGCCGAGTACGCCGGCCGTCTGACCGGGTATATCAACTGTCTGCGCGAGCTGGGAAGAAAGGATGACCAGCGGCGCATGTTTGAGCGCAACATGGAATACTGCAAGGCCATTGAAAAGAACGGCTGGCGAGTTCCTCTGCAGCTGAGTCACAAGGCTTATGTTCTGCTGGCAAACCGTCAGCTGGACGAGGCAAAGGAATATATCGACAGGGCAGCAAGGGCGCCCATGTGCGACCACTGCCGCTACAGCAAGTGCAAGGATGCCATCGGTGCACTGGGCGAGTATTATGAGATTCTCGGTGACTACGAAAAGGCTCTGGAGCAGCATCGTGAAGGTCTGGAGATCGCTCCCGACGATTGGGATTTCCGCGAAAATATAGATAGAATCAAGAAGGAACACAAAATAAAATGATTGTAGGAATTGATCTTGGAACGACAAACAGTCTGGTTGCTTACTTTGACGGCAGGCAGGCAAAGGTGATACCGAACCGTCTGGGGGAGAATCTGACACCGTCGGTTGTCAGCGTTGAT
>JAZUOR010000178.1:0-3845 GCA_045604745.1 Acutalibacteraceae bacterium
GTCAGAAGCTGGCCTTTGTGGGCGCCACCGGTGCCGGCAAGACCACCATCACCAACCTGCTCAACCGGTTCTATGACATCGCCGACGGTAAGATCCGCTACGACGGCATCAACGTCAACACGATCAAGAAGGCCGACCTGCGCCGGTCCCTGGGTGTGGTGCTCCAGGAAACCAACCTCTTCACCGGCACCGTCATGGACAACATCCGCTACGGCAAGCTGGATGCCACCGACGAAGAGTGCATCAACGCCGCAAAGCTTGCCAATGCCCATGACTTCATAACCCGTCTTCCTGATGGCTACAACACGGTGATCGACGGTATGGGCAGCAATCTTTCTCAGGGACAGCGCCAGCTGATATCCATTGCCCGTGCCGCTGTTGCCGACCCGCCGGTTATGATACTTGACGAAGCGACCTCCAGCATAGACACACGCACCGAGGTGCTCGTGCAGAAAGGCATGGACGCTCTTATGCACGGACGCACAGTGTTTGTTATTGCTCACCGTCTGTCTACGGTCATGAATTCAGACGTTATCATGGTGCTTGAAAAAGGCCGGATAATCGAGCGCGGCACCCACGACCAGCTCATAGCCGAAAAGGGCAAGTATTATCAGCTCTATACCGGTGCTTTTGAGCTTGAATAAGAACAAAACGCAAAAGAATCTCCCGTTCCGGAATATCCCGGAGAAGGAGATTCTTTTCATTATAAAAAAGCAGCGCAGGACGAACTATACATTCGATCCTGCGCTGCATATTCACATATTACAGCTTTCGCCGGACGAAACTCCTAACGAAAAGGGCTGCCATTATTTCTGCAGCAGAGTCTTGATTGCTTCCACGATGAAATCAGTCATCCACACAATGCCGCAGAACATGATCAGAATCAGAACAATAAGGAGGATTCTCTTCAAAGGATGCAGCTGGGCGTATTCCTGAGCAAGCTCCTCTTTCTGCTGTTCAACTGTTTTAACTTCCGGTACATCCTTACCATCGTCAGGATCAGCCGGCTCGACAAGGGGCTCGTGTCCTATGCCGACAAGAACTGCAGCGGCTCTGGGGCCATCCTCTTTTTTGACGACGATGTTTATACCGTTTTCCGCAAGACCGTATGCGCCCGGCATAGCAAGCAGTCCGGGGTTGGGCTCGGCCTTCTTGTATGCGGCAATGCCTGCATCTCCAAGAGCGGCTATGGCAGCGTCAGCCTCAAGCTCAAAACCAACGACCAATACAACAATTTCGTTCTCGTTCATGCCGTAACTCTCCTTTCTTTACCCTTGGTTGTCTATGTAATTCTTGACCCGACCAAAGAAACAGCTCCTGCTGCCTGTGTGGCAGGCTGCACCGGTCTGTTCCACGGTGATCAGCAGAGTGTCACAGTCACAGTCATAGCGGATGTCCGTTACCTTTTGCAGATGACCGGAAGTGGCACCTTTATTCCAGAGCTCCTGTCTTGAGCGGCTGTAGAACCAGGTGTAGCCGGTTTTAAGGGTAAGTCCGAAAGACTCCTTATTCATATAGGCGAGCATAAGGACTTCGCCGTCACCGGAATCACGTATGATAGCAGGGATAAGCTCAGACTTTTCAAAAAAGCGTGAAAGCTTCGGCTGGTCGTTTGCGATGCTTATAGCCTCGGTCAGCTCAAGACTGCCGCTGTAGAGCGATTTGCCGCAGATAGCCGCATAAAGGAATCGGTCGCGCAGTTCAGCGATATCATTTGCGCAGCTGATGCCGCCGCTGGCAACAATATTGCAGGAAACAGCATTATTAATGGCTTCAAGCTGTTCAAGATTAGGCCCCTGCAGAGTACCATCCTTGGAAATATCTGTAAAGACAATCGTCTTTACGCCAATGCTTTCCATCAGCTTTGCAAATTCTATATAGTCAACAGAAGATGTGTCAAGCCAGCCTTCTGTGGCCACTTTTCCGTCTCTGGCATCAATTCCTACTACGATTCTGTCGCCGTAAAGCTCAACAGCTTCACGGACGAAATCCGGATTTTTCAGAGCCGCTGAGCCGAGAATGACACGTTCAATGCCGCCTTCAAGATATCCGCGTACGGTATCCATATCCCGGATGCCGCCGCCGACTTCCACTTTCATGGAACAGCTGTTAGCCACTTCGATGATTATGTCACGGTTGACCGTTCCGCCGGCCTTCGCACCGTCCAGATCAACCATATGAAGCCACTGTGCTCCTGCCGTCTCAAAAGCCTTAGCGGCAGATACAGGGCTTTCGGCAACCTGTGAAGCCGTAGCGTAATCACCTTTTACAAGACGTACGGCTTTTCCGTCCTTTATATCAATTGCAGGAAATATCAGCATTATTTACCCTCCGGACTTATCAAAGCACACCTTTGGTTGACAGTGTGCCATCGTATTCTATGCGGCAGGCAGCCTTCAGCGCATGAGCTACTGCCTTGAAGATAGCCTCCAGCTCATGGTGAGCATTGGAGCCGTATTCCAGCTTTATATGCAGCGTAATGCCTGCGTTGAAGGCAAGCGCACGGAAGAATTCAAGAGCAAGACAGCAGTCAAATTCACCGCAGCGTGCCTGCGAAAGCTCTGCGTCAAACACAAGGAAGGGTCTGCCTGAAATGTCAAGAGAAGCAAAGGCAAGCGCCTCATCCATAGGAATAAAAAAGCTGCCATAGCGAGCTATTCCCTTTTTGTCGCCCAGCGCCTCCCTGAGCGCAAGACCGAGAGATATACCCACGTCCTCAACCGTATGGTGACCATCCACCTCAAGGTCGCCCTTGCAGGAAATATTCATTCCAATGCCGGAGTGCACCGAAAGAGCGGTAAGCATATGGTCAAAAAATCCGATGCCGGTGGATATTACAGCCTCTCCTCCGTCGAGATCTAACGAGATCGCAATGTCTGTTTCCCGTGTAGTGCGGGTGATTTTGCCAGTCCTCATGGATATCACTCCTGAATTTAAATGATCTTTCTCAGTGCTTCTGCAAGAAGTCTGTTTTCTTCTTTGCTGCCGACAGTAATGCGCAGCTTTGTGCCAAAGCAGCGAACCAGTATGCCGTGTTTTTTGAGTTCTTCAAAAACCTCCACTGCACGTTCGCCGTCAAAATGAATCACAAAGAAATTTGACACCGTTTCGTCCAGTCTGAACGCACCGTTTTTCTCTCTGCAAAGAGTTTCCAGCTCGGTTTTCAGGCTCTCACGGCATTCAAGCACCTCGCTGATGGCCTGATCGATCTCCTCCGGATGGGAAAAGATCTCAGCCGCGGCTGCCTGAGTCATTTTGTTGACGTTATAGGGCGATTTTACTGCCCGAAGAGCGTTTGTGACAGTTTTGCCTGCCACAGCGAATCCGCAGCGAATTCCGGCAGTACGCAAAGCCTTGGAGCAGGTCTTGAGCACAATCATGTTGTCGTGCTCGTTGATCATGGAAATGACCGACTGATTCCAGAAATCCATGTACGCCTCATCGACGATCACCAGACAATCCGGACAGCTCTCCACAATGCGCATGGCTTCGGCAGCACTGATTCCCAGTCCGGTGGGGTTGCAGGGGTTGGAGAACAGAAGCAGGCGTGAGCCCGAAGTGTTGACCTGTTCGATTAGAGCATCAACATCAATAGTGCCGTCGGGCCGTTTTTTTACTGTGTCAACCTTTGCTTCAGCGACAAATCCGTAAAAGCCATACATGGAAAAATCGTCGCTTAGTACTGTCATGGTCTCGCCGCGCATAAGAAAAGCCTGAGTAATTATGGAGAGAAGCTCATCCGAGCCGTTTCCGGCGGTGACGTTGTCTGCGCTGACCCCGTAGTACTGCGCAAACAGTCTGCAGGCCTCAGATGCCAGCGGGTCGAAGGCGGATCGTAGCCATGT
>JAZUOR010000179.1:0-3715 GCA_045604745.1 Acutalibacteraceae bacterium
GTTGGGGCATCATGTTCTGACTATGTCACTGCCGTATTCAATAAATTCGGCACGATGGTCCAGGGGCACAGTAGGCTGTCGATAATCGTTACCGGCGCAGGGGTCTACGGCAGCACGATAAGCAAAATGGTCATAAGCGTAAATGGCGAAACGATTACCGATACATCGTTCACGTCCGGAGAGGCACACGTCAGCTCTATCCTTAAGAGCGCCGGCAGTCAAACCGGTACCGTTACACTCACTGACACGCGCGGCAGAACTGCCAGCACGAAGATATATTTTGATGTAGCTGCTTATTCTCCACCGACCATTTCGGTATTCGCTCTCGACCGCTGTGACAAAAACGGCACGATTGATAGCGAAGGCGAATGTCTTCTGATGAATCTATCAACATCGGTTACTCAGCTCAACGGCTTCAATAAGCCGACGTCAATCAAAATCACTTATGTTCAATCAGATACGTCAAACTCCGCGACCACGATATATTCGACAAATCTGACGAGCACGTTTGCATTGAATCTGACTGACACCATACTGGGTACATACACAGGAGATCACGGTCCGATTCTCGCCGACTACGCCTATGTTGTTGTACTGACCGTAAGCGACCAGCTCGAAGCGTCAACCTTTACAAGACTTGTTGAACGTGCAGCGCCTATCCTCGACATACTTGCAGACGGTACCGGTATTGGTGTAGGCACTGTTGCTCAGCATTCGCACGTTGCTGAATTTGGAATGAAGGTTGTACGGTCTGGTGGCCTCGTGAATCTATGGAGCAATATTGAAGGCGTGGCAAGCGGCACTCAAATGACCGGAGTATCTAATTTATTCCGGTATTTCTCTTTATTTTCGGTGCATCACATGTCTGCTGCCGGAGTACCTGACGGAGCTCCGGTGCTGGCAGTCAGGTACACGGATGCTGACGGAAACCCTTATATCGAAGGTATCGGTGGTTCTGTCGGAACGGGAGGTTCTATTATCTCGTACGCTTTCAGCGCCATCTATGATGAAGCTGGGGACAAGCTGACCTCTATGCAGATGTATAGCAGTACAGGTGCAGCACGTAAAGTGACAGCAATTTACGGTGTAGCATAAGGAGGGAGAGTACATGGCAAACAACAATTACAAACACTATGTTACAGAGGCGTTTAGGTTCTATGCGCTGTGCGGAATGCCTACGGAGAATCAGCTCCGTGCTCTAAAAGGTACTCTCCCGAATAAGTTCCGCGGTAGCCTTGCCGATATCGAAGCGGTAATTCGAACTCTCGGAATCATTCAAGTTATGGAGCCCGATGAAGCAGATACATGGATAACTGTTCTCGAGGATGTGTACTTCGCGGATCCTCAGCACGTACCCAGCCGCGGCGAGGTAACGAGGCGAGTTAGCCTTGTTGCTCATAAGTTGGGTATAAGTGAATCGACCATATACAGGATACTGCGAAAAGAGAGTGAGATCTGTGCGCAGCAGCGTCAGCTCCGATGTGACGAATCCTGTGCAGCAAGAATACGTAATGAAATAACTCAAATGAAATATGGAGGGAATAAGAATGCCTAAAGTATACATAGGCGTAGGTCATGGCGGTTCTGACCCCGGAGCCGTCAGCGGCAAACATAAGGAAAAAGCGTACGCTCTGGACATCGCCACAGCATGCACTGCAGAGCTGAAGCGTCATGGCGTGGCTGTGATGCAGAGCCGCACCATTGACGAGACCGAGAGCGCAGCTGCCAAGGTCAAGGAATGCAACGCATACGCTCCCGACGTCGCACTCGACATCCATCTGAATGCCGGCGGCGGCGACGGATCCGAAACATACCACTCCATCGTAAGAGGTGAGGGGGAAGAGCTGGCAAAGGAAATCGAGAAAGCCTTTGTCAAGATAGGCCAGAACAGCCGCGGTACCAAGGTCAAGAAGAATGATGCCGGGCGCGATTACTTCGCCATGATCCGTCAGACAAACTGTTACACGGTGCTCGTAGAGTGCGCCTTCATCGACAACAAGAGAGACGTTCAGCTGGTGGACACTCTGGCAGAACGGCAGCAGGTGGGCAAGGCAATTGCACACGGAGTCCTTGCGTATCTGGGTATAGCAATAAAGACCGCAGCGGCTCCAAGCTCTGGCAGCTCCAACAAGGTTAAGTATCGTGTGCAGGTTGGTGCTTACGCATCAAAGACGAATGCCGAGGCAATGAAGAAGAAACTGACACAGGCCGGCTATGATGCAATCATCGTCGAAGTGGAGGGCTGAGCATGTGGGAATACTTACTGCCGACCGTCTTTGAGACAATCATTCTGGGCATGGCTATATTCTACATTCAGCGCCGGCAGAGAAAGCGCGACAGTCATGCCGAGGAACGTGCAGCGACCAGACGCCGGGAAAGCCTGCTTAATCTGCAGATGACAATGGCTTCAAGCAAACTCGCCTATGCCACCGCCGTTGCCATTGAGCGAGGCCGGACTAATGGCGAGCTGAAAGAGGCAAAGGAAGACTACAGTAAGGCCAGAGCTGCTTATCTGCAGTTCCTTAACGAGCAGGCCGCCGATCATCTGACGGAGGAATAGACATGAAGAAGCTCAAGAAAGTATCCAATATCGTTCTGATTGCCGCTTGCGCCGCGGTCATCGGGTACGCTGCCACCGCGATCATTGCCCACTTCGTCTCCGGCATTGAGCTGTCCCCAACGCTGACAACCTCCTGGTTCAGTTTTTGGGGGGTAGAGATCATCGCTCTTGCCACCATCAAGAACTGCAAGACCCGACACAGCGTTGACACGGATCCGATAGAAAGTGAGGACATCGAAGATGGTTGATATTACTCCTGTGATTGAAGCTCTTATTCTTTTGATCGCAACTCTGATTACCTGCTTTGCGATTCCTTGGATTAAGAGCAAGACCAGCAACGAGAAGTTGCTGGAGCTTACTACATGGGTAACCGCTGCGGTAGAAGCTGCCGAACAGATCTACATCGGCACCGGCCGCGGCGAAGAAAAGAAAGCCTACGTTGTGGCGTTCCTCGAAAGCAAAGGCTTTACTGTTGACTATGAAAGTCTCGACAGTTTAATTGAGGCAGCGGTGTACAATCTGCCTGCGCAGTTTTCAATCATTGAATAGATAAACATTAACCCCAGCTCGTTGGCACCGCTGCCTTCGAGCTGGGGTTTTTTATTTATTCTGATTTCATTAGCATTTTCGTTAGCGAAAAGGGTGAAATTAACCGCTAAAAAACGCATATTTGGACAAAGCCTGAAAGCAAAGAAATAGCCCCAAATCTCGCATTGTTGTGCGAAATTCGGGGCTTTTCCTGTGGCGGAGAAGGAGGGAATCGAACCCTCGCGCCAGTCTCCCAGCCTACTCCCTTAGCAGGGGAGCCTCTTCACCGCTTGAGTACTTCTCCACAGTGAAATGATTGCGAAAGATATTATGCGGTTTTGGCGGAGGGGAAGGGATTCGAACCCTTGGTACGTTGCCGTATCACTGGTTTTCAAGACCAGCTCCTTAAACCGCTCGGACACCCCTCCGGATGCCGTCTCAATCAACCGCTCAATTATTTTAGCAGACGGAGATACGAATGTCAATATGTGATATCAAAAAAAGTGCAAAAATTCATAACTATTTCTCTTCAAAGGAATAAAAACAATTGACAAAATCCTGGCCTTGTGTTATTATATTCAGGCCGCGTATGACAGGTATCCCAAGTGGGTTAAGAGTTCATGTTTT
>JAZUOR010000180.1:0-3721 GCA_045604745.1 Acutalibacteraceae bacterium
GTCCTCGGCGGCGTGTACACGGGCGCGGAATTCCGCCTCGCTGTCCGCTGCTCTGCCGAACTGCTCCCGCAGCTCCTCGGGGTTGTCTGCGCCCAGCTTTCTGTACACGGGGCGGAGCAGCACCTTGACGGTGTTGTGGGAAAAGAGCATATGTCCTGCCAGCTCCTCCACACCGTTGCCGTCCAGAGCTATTGATTCCAGCATGTAGGCTTCGCGTTCGGAGAATTCGTTTTCCGCACAGCTTCTGCGAATAAGATTGCGCAGCAGCTTGTGGCGATCCAGCTTGTCCTGCGAAAAGCCGTATTTTTTCATTCCCCACGAGAGAAGTCCGCCGCCCACCGGCATAAGCACCAGCAGAATGACAATGTACCGGCTCAGCGGCCAGGAGCTGATGCGGCTGTCCAGCCATGTTCCTCCAAGCTCGGCAATGGTCGCCACAGTATAGCCGAACATGGCGTAGAACAGCGGATGGGGACGATCCATGGAAAAAACAATGATAAAAAGATAGATGCAGGCGCGCACAACCGCCAGAGCACTCACGCTCATAAAGGCAAACAGACCTGCCTCCCGGTCGGTCATGTACGGCAGTCCGGCGAGCATTCCCGCCGCTGCCGCCACACCTGTTCCCAGCACAAACAACAGGGAAAGGTTTGAAAGCCTGACCAGCATTGCAGCGACCAGCGCAGCCAGCACAAAACCTGCGTACGCCATGTATTCGAATTTTTCATAGCCGGAGGGCAGTTTGCTCTGGGCAACGGAGCTGATGTGGGTATGTGCCAGCCAGAAGGCACCCGCCAGCACCGGCATAACGATGTACACATAAGGCACCTTGCTGATTATGGTGCGCGGAGAAGCCTCGGCAAGACCAACCAGCAGACCGCCGTGATCCTCACTGCTGCCGCGGGTGTGCACGGTCAGCGCGGCAAAGATGCCCACCGCCACCGAAACTATGACAAGACCGGCTCGGCTGGCATGGCCTGCCACCGCTGCAGTCAGCAGCCTTATCCCGCCGCCGACAGCCAGAGCAAGACCGATGGTCAGCATGCGCTGGCCCACCTTGACCTGAATCAGATGGGACATGGCCGCCAGCGCACCCATGGCAGCGGCAATGCCGGCAAGGGCGGCAAAGGTGGTCATGGTGTCCACATTGGACAGGGAAAGGGCGATGCCGGTTTCCGCCATCACAAGACCGGGCAGCCATCTGAGCAGCTTGTCATTGAGCAGTCCGTCGAAATCCAGCAGCAGAAGCACCACCACCAGCACCGCTCCGGTCAGGGCGGCGGCTGTAAGAAAGGTGGTGTTGACCGACAGCAGCAGGCCATCGTCGCGATAGTAGCGCAAATTCTGCTGGCAGATATACATTATCGCAAGGCTCCAGCCGATGAAGCCGCCCATGCGCAGAGCGGCGATCAGCGTGGATCGGGTCAGTTTAGTTATCATACAATCCTGCGCCGCACGGAAAGAGTACGGCGTCCTCCTTGATGATGAATACTCTGTGTCCTATTGTACCATACTTTTTCCGCTCTTTCAACGAGGATTATTGCATGCGCCTTTCTTCGACGGAACACACACTAAAAGCCGCGTGGTTTTCATGCTTTTTCCGTTTTTTCGAGCTGTTTTTTGCCTCCGCGGTGTCAATTTATGAAAAATTCGTAAATTAACGGGCTTATACTTCTTATTTGAGCCCGTTTGTGCTATTATATGTTTTAGCTCTGTCAGCAGGGCTTGTTTTGCATATAATTTGTAATCGCAGGAGACTGATACAGTGGCAGCGACTAACACGAACAGCGCAAACAAAAAGCTCTTGGTACGCGCCGCCGGTGAATCCCGTGTGGGACATGCCCGCGGCAACAACGAGGACAACATCTATTTTAACGGCGACTTTATCACGCCGCGCATAATCCGGCAGGACTTCGCCATCAAGACCGGCGAGGAGATTGACGTCAACTGCTTTGCCGTGCTTGACGGCATGGGCCGCAACAACACCGGCTCCTTTGCCTCTCTGCTGGCCGCCACCCGTCTGGACGAGGTTCTTGACCGGGTAAGCTTTGACACGGCCAACAGCCCCGATGCCGCCGTGCTTGATTATGTACATAACGCCAATATCGAAATACGTGAGCAGATCAAGGAAACCGGCGGCGTGCGCACCGCCTCCACCATGGCCCTGCTCATCATCGAAAACGGCATGGCTCACGCCTACAATGCCGGTGACAGCCGCATCTATCTCTTCCGCGACCGTCAGCTTATCCGCCTGACCCGCGACCATGTTTCGGTCAGAGGTCAGCAGTCGGTCACACTGACCGAAGAGGGCGTGCGCAACGGCGGCCTGACCAAATATCTGGGCATGCCGGAAATCGACGGCGAGCTGGAGCCCTACCGCGCAAAACCCTTCAAGCTGCACAAGGGAGACAAGTTCCTTATCTGCAGCGACGGCATCTCTGACTATCTGGACGATGAATCCATCGCCGAATGCCTGAGCAAGCGCAAGGATCCGTTCGGTCATACCAATGAGCTCATGTCCATGGCTCTGGCCGAAAACAGCGCCGACAATCTCAGCGCCATCGTGGTGGAGGCCATCGAGACCGGCTTCAACGTCACCACCAACATGATTTTCGGCGCCGTGTGCGCCATGGTCATGCTCATAAGCCTTGTGTTCGGTGGTCTGCTGGGCTACCTTGTGGGCAAGGGCAACGCCGAAAACATCGTTACCTTCTACGATTATTCGGCCTCCGACAACGACTACAGCTACACCACCATGCCCACCGCTCCTCCGGAATTCTTCCTTTCCGACTCGGACGGCATGGATACTACTTCAATAGACATAACCGAGCATCCCACCACCACCTACCCGACCACAACCACGACCGCCTACCCCGCCGAGAGCTTCACCATCGACAACAAGGAGTTCACCCTCAAGGTGGGACAGACCTATCAGTTCGGCGTCATCATTTACCCGCTGGATGCAAACATACCCAAGGAAGCTATCCACTGGGAGTCTGATAACCCCGACGTGGCAACGGTCAGCGCCGACGGACTGGTCACCGCAGTGGGCCGCGGCAGTGTCACCATCACCGCCACCATCCTCGGCAACACCGAAGAGGAAAACATCATTCAGACCGCCAAGGTTTACGTGCGCCGCAGCTGACAGATGCTCTGCGCCGACGCACAGCATGTATTGTGTATTGAGATAATTTCAGATAATCAACTGAGGTAAAGAAACAGGACAGGATAAGGAGGGGCCGCGCGGCAGAACGCCGCCGTGACGGCTGCATATATGGCAATTTTCAGAAAGAACCGCAACCGAAAGAACAATCAGCCGGCAGTGCCGGTCACCCCTGCACCGGAAGCACCGCAGAGCACTGCCGGGACCAGTGACGGCTTTACACCGGTACTGGCTTTCGGAACCGAAGCGCCTGCTCCCGAACCCGCAAAGGCTCCCAAAAAGCAGGACAGCGTGACCGCAGAGGTGGATAATATCGCCGGCATTTTCGGCAAGAGCAAGACCACTGCCGATGCTGCCAGCACCACCGAGCAGGTTTCGGCAAAAATGGCAGAAGTACAGAACCGCTGGCTCAACCGCCGCCGCAAGGCCGTTGAGCAGTCTGCCCCTGCCCGCGAAGCGGCAGAGGTCTCCGGTGCCGCGCCGGTCATCGAATCCATGCAGTCGGTGCCTGCCGAAAAGCGTACCCGCGCTGCCCGTCTGGGTCACGAAAAACCGGAG
>JAZUOR010000181.1:0-3902 GCA_045604745.1 Acutalibacteraceae bacterium
CGTTGTAAACAACGGGATTGTCGCTGGTGTCCTCGATTACGGTTTCCTTCATGTCATAGCTCTTGACGGTCTTGATGATTCTTGCTTCGTAGCGTGTACCGCCGTTGGCTATAGTGGAAATGTAAGCGCAAAGCTGCATCGGGGTGAATTTATTATCATTCTGTCCGATAGCGGCAGTAAGCGTATCGGCCTCGTACCAGCCCAGTTCCTGAGCCTCGCGCTCTTCACGGCCGGCAAGTACGCCTTTGGATTCGCCCATACCGATGCCGGTGGCAACACCAAGGCCAAGCTGCTTGCAATAGTCGTTCATTCGTGTTATGCCGAGACGGTAGCCGGTAGCATAAAAGAAGATGTTGCAGGATACTCCGATAGCCTTGACGACATCGCATTTGCCGTGTTCATGCAGACAATAAAGCGCAAAGTCTTCATATTTTTCAAGCCGGAACTCACCGTATCCGGGTCTGCCCTTGGGGGTATCGTCAACGCAGGAGAAGGTAGTATCAACAGTGATGCCTATGCGTTCGTCCAGAGGCTTGTTATTGCGCTGTTCCTCTTTGCCTTCCTGAAGACCTGCCAGAGCAACGGCAGGCTTGAAGGTCGAACCGGGAGCGTACGTGCCGTTAAGCACACGGTTGAAAAGGGGTGCAGCCGGCTCGGCGAGCAAATTGGAATACTCTTTGCCGTATGTGGCAAGGTCAAAGGACGGATAAGTAACCGCCGCCAGAACCTCAAAGGTACGGACATTCATGATAACGCATGCACCGGCATCAGCGTCAATGCCGGTCTTATAGCCGCCGCGCTCAGCGATGGTCTGAACAACGGTCTGCAGGGATTTCTGAGCGACATCCTGCAGCTTTGAGTCGATGGTAAGAACAACGGTGTTTCCGGGAGTCGCCTCACGGGTTAGTTCCTCATATACGATTTTGCCCGTGTCGTCACGCTGGACCTTGCGGATACCGTTGGTACCCTTGAGGTAACTCTCATAGGTCTTTTCGATGCCGAATTTACCGATGGTGGCGTTTATGCTGTAGCCCTGTTCTTTCAGATCTTCATATTCCTCGGCATAGATCGGACCGGTGTTTCCGATAAGATGAGGCGCAATTGTACCATTGGTGTACTCACGGATAGGCACGACCTGTATTTCAACGCCCTTGAGTATCTCGCTGTTTTCAGCTACCTTTTCCACTGTTTCAAGAGAAACGTCCTCAGCGAAGGTATAGGGGTTGGAGCTGGAAAACTCCATGAGCTCCATATTAAGACGCACACCCATTATTATTCGGGCAACATCCGGAGACTGGTTGCTCAGTTCATATACTTCGTACATCGTATCGAGGCAGTTCTGAGCGGTTGCATAGGACTGAAGGTTCAGTTCGGCCTTCATCTTGCTGATTGCCGAATCATCTCCCTCAACAAATTCCGCATAACCGGAAGGATTGATGGTGATGGGACAATTGTCGATCCACTCTTCCCCGTCCTTTTCCAGAATACGGGTAAGCTTCCAGATCGTATCGTTCCACTTTTCCTTTTCCATTTCGGCGCGGTTGAACACAATGCTGTAACCCATACGGTTCTCCGCTATGGGACGACCGTACCGGTCAACTATTTCACCGCGTGCAGCAGTAACGCTCAGAGAGGTAGCGGTATATTTGATTGCCTCAGACTTATACTGTTCACCGTCGACAAACTGCTGCCTCATGAGAATGATTTCAAAGGCGATCATGACAGCGATGACGACTGTCATCATTATTGCAAAGCGACGGAAATATTCCTTGTTATTTTCTTTCATAGTCAGCGTTTCCCGGTAATTGTTGCAAAAAATCAGTCTTCAACCGTCAGGTGAGTTGCAACTGCTCTGTTGAAGAAAAATGCTATCGGCATGGTTGCCGCAGTATAAATTATCTGCGGCAGCATGAATGCATAAAGGTAGTACCACATCTTCTGGTCTCTCCACAGCACGTAGAAGAAGAACCAGCGAATAAGGCCAAGCAAAAGCAGACCGGCAATACCAAGCACCATTGCAGAAACAATATTGTTTCTCATCAGGTAAACTACAAGTGCACCGCACACATAACAGATCAGCATCAGCATCAGACCATTAAAGCCAAAGGGACCTCCCGCGCTCAGATCAATAAGCAGACCGGCAGCAAGGCCGATCCATGTGCCGGCACCCTCGCCTTCGAACATTGCTATGCTGATGGCCGTGACTACAAGCAGCAACGGCTTTACCCCCAAGAAGCTCGGAAGCAAATTGGGGGTGGTTTGAAGAATATAGACTACAAACAGCTCAAGGCCGTATGCAAGCCATTTCATTTTCGGGTTTATCCAGTTACTCATTTCTCCTCCGGGTAGCTCGCGGAGTTGATACGGTTATTCATCAACATCCGAGGAGGATGGCGGCAGAATTGCTATCTCACCGTCAACCACAGCGCCCTGACCTTCAAAATAGGTTATAACGTAAACCTCAGTGCAGGAGTCAACATCAGCCGAAGGCTGAACAACAGCATAAAGCGAGATGTCCTGCGACTCAGCTCGAATCTCAACAACCTCTCCGATGATAAGATTTTTAGGATAGATGCCGCCAAGACCGGAAGTAACAATCAGATCTCCAACCGTAACATCACAGTCGCGCTGAAGATAACTAAGCTTTGTAAAACCGTTCTGAGCGTATTCCTGATCACCGCCAAGAACGCCGCCGTCCTGCGTTCGCTTGTCAAGAGCTCCGACGTCGGTGGACGGACTGAGTATGGTGGTCACCTTGCAGGATATCGGCCCGGCTTCAGACACGTACCCCACAAGGCCATCCTCGGTAATCACCGGGTCAAGATAAGACACGCCCTGAAAAGTGCCCTTGTCAATAATGAATGTACCGTATGGGTCGGTCGCATCGCGGGATATCGCGGTAGCAGGGATAAGCTCCATGTCGCCGCTGTCTTCCTTGAGCTTCAGCAGTTCACGCAGGCTTTCGTAATTCTGCTTGTATGTTTCGTAGTCAACAAGCTGGGCTTGCATCTGACGGATCTTTTCTTTTAATAATTCATTTTCAGCACGAATCTCGTCGATGTCAGTCATATCGCCGCCGAGGTCATTGATGCCGCCCGAAACAAGAGCACTCAGCTTCTGGATGGGCGTAGTTATGAAGCTCGCCAGCGACGAGAATATGTTCTGCTGACCGGAGGTACTGGCAGAGTAGATCATAATGCCGAGCACAAGAAAAACCGCAACAAGCAGAACCTTGAAGTTTTTGGATTTGAGCAGATCACGCATAATGAAAAGTGCCTCTCGTTATGATAGGTAGTTTATCTGCGGTTGGCGTCCCAGTAGGCTCTGGGCATGATGATATCAAGACGCTTTCCGGTACCATCAACAACGCAGTCAAGAGGACGCTCGGCGATATGAACGGGCATACCGGTTTCCTGTGCAACGAGCTTATCAAAGCCGCGCAGAAGAGCGCCGCCACCGGTCAACATAATACCGTGGTCAATGATATCCGCGGAAAGCTCAGGCGGAGTCTTTTCAAGAGTGCTCTTGATGGCGTCAATAATGCTGGAGAGAGGATCTGCAAGGGCTTCACGTACCTCGGCAGCAGAAATAACGACGTTTTTAGGCAGACCGTCAACAAGGTTGCGGCCCTTTATGGTCATGCTCTGCTCGTCTTCATAAGGAAATGCTGAGCCGATTTCGATCTTTATTTCCTCGGCAGTACGCTCACCGATAAGGAGATTATACTTTTTCTTGACGTAGGACACGATGGCTTCATCAAAACGGTCACCCGCAACACGCGCAGATTCCGAAGTAACGATGTCTCCAAGGGAAATAACAGCAACCTCAGAGGTACCGCCTCCGATGTCAACGATCATGCTGCCGGTAGCTTCAGCGACGGGCAGTCCGGCACCGATGGCAGC
>JAZUOR010000182.1:0-6171 GCA_045604745.1 Acutalibacteraceae bacterium
GGTTTTGTCATGCTTTTTTAATGTGTTGCCGGAAAATGCTGGTGAATGAGCAGCATCAGAATTCAAACTCTTCGTCGTCCGGAACGAACGGCTCGCAGCAGGGAATATGGCAGGGATTTTCACTTTCAAGTCTCCTTGAACGGAAGCGTTCGTGAATCATATATGCCATGGAAGCCGCTGCGGCCACAACAGCAAGAGTAGTAATAACGGCAGCGGTTATCATAACCGACAGTGTGTCGCTGCCTTTGTTCTTTTTTCGCATATCAGTTTCTTCCTCCACGGGCAAAAAATGCCGGAGATGTATTCAGCGCACGGCACAAGGGTGCGTCCGCCTGATGTATAGCATTTCCGGCATCGGTCAAAATATACTATGCACTGGCTCTGGATTCAGAATTATGCATCGTTCCGGAACAGGCGTCGGTTTTGTCGGTTTTTATGTAGTCGATGTGTGCGTAATTTTCCGGAGAAGAAACAGTGCGGTGTATGAAATTATAAACCTCGTCCCGCAGCTTCTGCTTTGCTGCGTGCTCGGACAGGGCAGTGTCAGGATAAATCGGGTCACTGACGGTAACGGTCATGAGCGGCGGCAGTTTCCTGAAAATCTTGCGCTGCCGATAGGTGGCAGCAAATGCTATACAGGGTGCGCCAAGCTTTACAGGATATTGAAAGGACGTGGCGGCAAAAGGGCGCACGCCTGTGTAGTAGGGCCAGATGTGAGCCTCAGGATAAATCGCAATCGCACGGTTCTGAGTATATCTCTGTTCAATGGCTTGACGGAAATTGCGCATGGCCTGCAGATCTCCGGGAACAGGCAGAGCTCCCAGCATGGCAACGATCTGTCCCAGACCGGTCAGCGATACGGCGTCGGCGCTGGTGATGATGTGAGCCCGGTGCGGAAAGGAAATCAGTGTCGGGGTAAAAGCGTCTGCCATGCCGTGAGTGTGGTTTCCGTAGAGAAAAAAGCCTTTGCCGCGCATCTGCCTGATCGCTTTTCTGTTTCTTATGCGCAGTCCGCACACCAGCTTGCACAGCAGCCAGACAACCGGTGTGGCAAATATTCGGTACACTGCGAAGGCTGCGATTTTCCACCATGCTGATGCGTTGATATACCGGTAACTGCCGTCAATCGCTTTGGCACAGATGTTGGTGCCTGCAAAATCGTCGTTAAGCTCGTCCGAGTAGTATATCACTTTTCTGCTCATTGGGTTCAGTCCTTTCTGCCGTTTCTACGATCATCTGCTCCATTCTGTCCATGCAGCTCCGGTGGTCAAATTGCTTTGTGTAGCCAAGATATCTGCGGCTGCATTCTTCTTTCTCTTCCGGGTGCTCCATCCAGTAATCAATTCTCTGCGCGAGATGTTCAGGATCGTTTACCCGGAACAGATTGTTTGAGCCAAGGGCAAAATGCTTTGTGGCGCATCGCGGAGAATCGGCGATCACAGGAACAAGACCGCATGATATTGCCTCAAGGCAGGCAATGGCCTCTATTTCAATTTCAGCCGGATGTACATACAGGTCGGCATAATTTATGACCTCAATCATTTCCTCCCTTGAAAAGAAACGAAAAACAGGAGGATTTGCAAGCTTGCCGGAATATCTGATAAGCTCGTCACGGAGCGGACCGTCGCCGGCAAAAATCAGCTGAATTTTCTCTGCGTGCTTTGAGCGTGCAGCGGCATCTATGAGAATTTTGTGTGATTTCTCCTTGCTATATCTGCCGGTGAACAGTATAATAAACTTGCCTTCGAATTCGGTCGGACGCTGAGTGAAAGTGCGCACAAAAGCGCGGTTTACGCCGTTGGATATGACATAGCCGTTGGTGTGCGCTCCAACGGAATCCTCAAAAAACCGCCGTATAAACTCGGTAGGGTAATGAATGGCATCTGCCTTACTGAACATGGTACGATAGAACACCTTATAGGTCAGCCTGTTTGCAAGTTTGCTGTTCATCAGGAAGAGATGACTGGTCAGGTTTTCGGCCTGACAATGGAATCCGGCGGTGACAGGGAGCCCCATCTCTTTTGCCTGTCTCAGTGCCGCATTGGAGAGCAGAAAAGGCGTCATTATGTGCACCGCGTCTGCACCGTCCAGAGCTTTTCTGATGACCTCGCGGTCGCCCTTGGCTATGCATACGCCGTTACGCCTGACGTAGTTGTTGAGCGGCCCAAGGTTGAGCGTTGGGACGATGTAGTAATCCTCATCGCCGCGGTGTTTTTCATCGGGGCAAAGTATGCGTACGGTGTGCCCTTTGGCTCTCAGACTGCGAATAAGATTCATAGCGGCTATAGTTGTGCCGTTGTTCTCTTCTCCCAGTACATCACAGACTACGGTGATTGTCATATTGTTCACTCCTGTCAATAGAGAAATCGAATGCTCTGCGGCAGTGCGCATAGCGTCGTCTGTGTTGATTTAAGCATTTTTGCCTTTTGCTTCCAATCTACAAATTTATTTGAACGTCAGCGGGAACATACATTTTTTGTGAAATGTATGACCGGATTGACGCCTGAATGTTATTTGTATATAGCGTTCGGACAACAGCGAATATTATCATTGTTTTAGATTATTCTTGACGGATTTACCGTATGGAGGTAAGAAATGGGAATTATCGAAATCCTGCTTGTGTGTATAGGAATATCCTTTGATGTGCTGGCTGTGGCGGTGTGTCACGGAGCGGTGCTTATGGAAATAGACAAGGGCAAGCTTGCCAGAATGACAGCGATTTTCTGTGCAACACAGCTGGCAGCTGCGACTATCGGGCATCTGTTTGTGTTTATGCCGATGTTCAAAAACCGAGCAGAATCAACAAGTACGCTTTACAGCTTCTGCTCTATTGTCATGATGCTTGCACTTGGCTTTTTTCTTGTCTACAAGGGAAGGAAAAACTCCGATATGCTTGAACGCAGATCGGAGCTGAATTTCCGCAGGATAACGATGGCGGCAATGTTCACTGCCGTTGATTCGCTTTTTGCCGGGCTGCTGTTCTCTTTCATGGATGCTAACATTTTTGTGAGTCTCAGCTGCCTTCTGGTGGTTACCGCAGCGGCGGTCGTAGCAGGTATATATATAGGCTATCGCCTTGGTTACGAGCCGAAGAAAAAAGCATATGTTATAGGAGCTGCAGTGCTGCTTGTTGCGGCAATAGATGTGTTCATCAGAGTTCTGGCTGCTTAAAAACGGAGGATATGTCAGGGGAAAGACGCATGCAGATAAGTAAAACAACCACCGATGAAAGCTCAAACAAGAAGAGGATAGCCGATGCTTCGGGAAAAGCTGAGGTAAAAGCCGGACGTATTCCGCTCTGGTGTGTGTTTCTGCCGTTTTCGCCGCTTGTCCTGATAATTGTGCTAATGATACGCTGTGCCCGGCGCGGCATAAAGGCTTCCGATCCACTGAGAAAAAAAGCGGTTCGTCTGTCAGTACTCGCATGTGCAGCAGCAACACTGGTGTTATGGCTGCCGGGAGCACTTATATCAAACAGATATTCGGCAACAGGAGGAATCCTGTGGCTGCTAGGTGTGCTGGCGTGGATTTATATTGTGTTTGTAGTTTCATCGCTGATAATGAGAGAGATTGACTACCGCATCATTGCGCAAGCGTGCGCAGAGAAATAACCGGAGTAAACGCTTCGGAAGGAGGTGAGCGAATGGAGCCCAAACGAGAGCTGACAAAAGAGCTGATTGCAGCCAGCATGAAAGAAATCATGCTGCATCAGCCCTTTGAAAAAATCACCATACGCATGGTAACTGAGCACGCGGGTGTCATTCGCCCAACGTTCTATTATCATTTTCAGGATAAATATGAAGTGCTTGAGTGGATTGTACGGCACGATCTGGTAAGCAGTGCGCGTCTGCTCATTGAGCGCGGACTGGTTGACGAAGCTGTCCACGTAGTTTTTACCGATATTGACAGCGACAGGGAATTCTACAGCCGTGCGTTCAACGTCACCGGACAGAATAATTTTGTAAGCATAATGATAGAGCAGGTCAAGCGGTTTCTTCTTGAGCTTGTTGATCACTGGGGAGTGACCGCGAACACCGGCATGCGTGTGCTGGATAACGATATGTTATGTACGCACTGTGCCACGAACTTTGTCAGCATGGTGTTCATATGGATAACCAGAACACATGACCGGGCAACAGTGGATGAAATGTGTGATGCATTTCTCTATCTGGTCAAACACAGCTACATTGAATGCTTTGGAGAAAAAGGCAGAAACGAGTAGGCAGGAGATTCCATTGTGGTCTCCTGCCTGATGTTTTTGCTTGGAAGATTTTCCAAAATATGACTTATCCGTTTGTTCAGGTTAAATTTTACTCATTCCGGTTGACAAATTATGCTGGATGAAGTATTATATTATGGCGTTCCGGAGAGCGCAGCATGAGGTTGGTTACAATAGACCGGCGTTCATGAAATACGATTTCCACGATTAGATATGGTGGATATTTTATCCGGAGAGTTGTCCGAGTGGTCGAAGGTGCAGCACTCGAAATTCGCCTGACTCCTGTCAGTTTCGTTTGAGAGGAATGGCTTATTTATCAGCTTTTCCGCGCTTCACAATTTAATAATTTCTGCAGTTCTTTCCGTCAGTTCTTTCCAAACCCGATTTGAATGTTTTTTGGGGTTCGAAAAGGTTTGAAAAACCAAGAAAAAATGACGGCAAAAACATAGATGGAGAGTTGTCCGAGTGGTCGAAGGTGCAGCACTCGAAATGCTGTGTGGGGAAACTCACCTAGGGTTCGAATCCCTAACTCTCCGCCAAGAAGAATCCTGATAACCATGCGGTTTTTCAGGGTTCTTCTTTTTTGCGTTTCTTCAAAATCGGGTCATCTTTGCCTCGGTTTTGGCTGTTCTTTCCATATTTTTGGAAAGAACAAAAATATTGTGCGGTGCACAGTAAATGGCCGAAGTTTACTCCTCTGTATCCTCCGAATCGTCCTCAAGGACATCACCACATTTGCTCGAAAACTGACTTGAGAGAAGGTTACAACACGTGTATTCAAATTGACAATACACTGGTTATTCTGTAACATAGCATTATGAGATTATTAATACGGAGGTGAACAGATGAGCATTGGAATTGGCGGATGGGCAGAATTATTTGATGAAGATAGTTCGGTTGTTGTTTACCAATATGCACCATACAATCTAAATAAACTCGCTTTTCGTAATAGTGAAAAAATTCTTGATGGACTGATCACGATTAACAAAAGGTCTTTGATCGAACCTCAGATACGCGAAAAAATAAAGCGATCGCCTCACGGGAAGAAAAAGAAATACGTTAAACGAATCATTATCAACCCTGATTTAGCTCTTCTTTTCGAGTCAAAGGATATATCTGTCGAAAACAGTAAATTCTGCTGGATTACCTTAGATAATGACTGTGATGTGATTGCGATAAGGCTAATTCGAGAAATAATGATTTCCTATCAAGAAAACGGTACTCTTCCTAAAACGGTGAGTGTCCACGTCTGACTGTCTATACATTTTGTCTTTACAACTCCGAGAATCTAACCGACTCTCGGAGTTTTTTCAAATCAGGCATCCTCAGATTGTTCCCATTTACTGCCAAATTCACTCTCCGGCAGGCACAGACCACTCACCATCGCCTGCGCCGAGGTCAGCTTTGCGGAGTAGTCAAGATGAGCGTAGATATTCGCTGTGGTAGAAAAGTCGCTGTGTCCCAGCCACTCCTGTATATGCTTGAGTGGTACGCCGTTTGCAAGCAGGAGCGACGCACAGCTGTGACGCAGGTCGTGAAACCTCATACGGCGCAGACCGTGGCTCTCAACGAACTTCGGAAAGTAGGTCGACAGATAATTGGGCTTCATGCGGTCGCCCATCTCGTTGACAAACACATAGCCGTCGTACTGGTAGTTGTAGCTGTTGCCGCAGATCTTCTTATTGAGCTCCTGAGCTTCTTTCACCTGCATGAAGTAGTCTCTGAACTGTCCGACAAGAGGCAGTGTACGCAGGCTCGACTTGGTCTTGGCAGAGTCCTGCTCAATGTCAACATCCTTGCCGTCAATCTTCACTGTGGTCACGGTATGCTTAATGGTTATCGTGCCTCGTTCAAAATCGATGGCATTCCATTTGAGTCCGAGAACCTCACCTCGCCGCAGTCCGTAGAACGCCGCCGTCATTACCGGCAGTTCCAGCCTCGTGCCCTTTACT
>JAZUOR010000183.1:0-8553 GCA_045604745.1 Acutalibacteraceae bacterium
ACTGGACGGCTGTGTGTGCATGGATGTCGGCGCAACCCCCGGCGGCTTTACCGACTGCATGCTGCAGAACGGCGCGTCCAGAGTTTACGCTGTGGATGTGGGACGCGGACAGCTTGCGTGGAAGCTGCGCACCGACGAACGGGTGATAAACATGGAACGCACCAATATTCGCCACGTCACACGTGAACAGATTCCGGAGGAAATAGAATTTTGCAGCATAGATGTATCGTTTATCTCGCTTACACTGGTTCTGCCTGTAGTGCGGGAGCTGCTGTGTGACGGCGGAAAGCTGGTCTGCCTTATCAAGCCGCAGTTTGAGGCCGGCAGAGAAAACGTAGGCAAAAAAGGCGTTGTTCGCGACACAGCAGTGCATGCTGCTGTCATAGACAAGATAATCAGCTTCCTTGACGAAAACGGATTTACCGTGATCGGTGCGGATTTTTCTCCGGTCAAAGGTCCGGAGGGCAACATAGAGTTTCTTGCCTGTGCATGCAAGGGTGAGGGACAGTCGGCGGAAGTCGATGCCGCAGACCTTGTCCGGCGTGCGCATGAAGAACTGGGGTGAGGAAAATGAAGCTGCTTGTTCTGCCCAACTACGGCAAGGAAAGAACTGAAGAGTGCGCAAAGGAAGTAGTCGATATACTCAGCGGCCTTGGCTGCGAGGCGGTCATGCAGCCTCTCAGCTGTGACCGTTTTGACAGCGGCAGGGGCGTGTGCAAGCTGGGTGTCGATGCCATACCGGATGACTGTGATGCGGTCATCGCCATTGGCGGAGACGGAACAATGATGCATGCGGCAAAGTATGCAGCCGAGGCAGGACTGCCTGTTCTGGGGATAAACACCGGCAGACTGGGGTTTATAGCCGGTCTGGAGGCATGTGATCGTCAGCTTGTTTCACGGCTTGTGTCCGGTGATTACTCCGTCGAACAGCGCATGCTGCTTGATGTGGAAACAGTGCGTGACGGACAGGTTATCTCGTTGGATCACGCCATAAACGATGCCGTGGTTTCCCGCGGCGCTCTGTCAAAGATTATTACCCTCAAGGTTCATCATAACGGACGGCAGGCGATGGAAGTGCGAGCCGACGGCCTCATTGTAAGCACGCCAACCGGCTCTACCGCCTATGCTCTTTCGGCTGGCGGCCCGATTATTGACCCGTCCTTCAGATGCATAGAGGTCACGCCGGTCTGTCCGCATTCTCTTATGGACAGGTCGATCATATTCGACAGCGATTCTGAGCTGACCATCGAAGCTGACCGCCGCAGAGAAGATTACATCACCCTGCCCGACGACCGTATTACTCTTGCCGTGGACGGCGAGAGTTCATGCGAGCTGCTTCCCGGAGATATTATCCGCATACGCCGGTCGGAAATATGCGCACGGTTTATAGTTATCAAGAAACAGAGCTTTGCCAATCTTCTTTTGCAGAAATTTATCAACTGATTCGGCATTACGGAGGAGACACCATGAAAAGAAGACGACAGAACAGAATACTTGAGCTCATACGCGACAACTGCGTGGAGACGCAGGACGATCTGCTCAACATGCTCAGCGAGGATGGATATGTGGTTACACAGGCAACCATTTCCCGCGATATAAAGGATTTGCATCTGATCAAGGTTTCAGGCACCGACGGACGGTACAGATACACTCCGTCCAAGCTGGATGCACCCGATATTTCCTCCAAGTTCTACAGCCTGCTGTCCGATTCGGTTGACGATGTGGACGTGGGACAGAATATTGTGTGCATCAAGTGCTATTCCGGTATGGCACAGGCTGTGTGTGCATCCATGGATACCATCAGCTTTGACGGCGTTATCGGAACACTTGCCGGCGAGGACACCATCTTCGTCCTCTGCCGCACCGATGTGCAGGCTGCTGCCCTGCGCAACGAACTGCTCAAGTATATCTAAACCCAAGAGAGGTCATACCCTTGCTTTCACGACTGTACATAGAAAATATAGCAGTTATCAAACAGGCCGAGATCAATTATACTCTCGGCCTTAATATCATGTCCGGTGAGACCGGCGCGGGAAAATCCATTCTTGTGGATTCCATAATGGCTGTAATGGGTGAACGTACCAGCCGCGAACTCATCCGCACCGGAGCCCAGAGTGCATATGTCAGCGCGGAGTTTTCCGATCTGCGTCCTGCGGCGCTGGCGGCTCTTGAAGAAATGGGGATCGAGCCTGAGGATGGCACAGTCACCCTTTGCCGCGAGCTCAAGGTCGACGGACGCGGAACATGCCGCGTAAACGGTCGACCGGTCAGTGTGGCTGCTCTTAAAGCAGCCGGCCGTCAGCTGGTAAACATCCACGGTCAGCACGATACACAGTCGCTGATGGATCCGGACAGTCATCTGCGCTATCTTGATGCCATGAGCGGAAGCGGAGATCTGCTTGAAGAATACCGCTCCTGCTACTCCGCGTACGTTGCAGCTCAGAAAAAGCTGCGTGAGCTGGAGGTGGATGAAAGCGAAAAGGAACGGCGTATAGATATGCTGCGCTATCAGATCAACGATATAGAGAGCGCAAGCATACGTCCCGGAGAAACGGATAAGCTCATCCGCCGCAGGGATAAATGCCGCAATTTTGAAAAGATCCGTACCGCTCTGAGCAGGGCGGCTGCGGTGTTGTCCGGCGACGAGGATGTCACCGGTGTGGTAAGCATGCTTGATGATTCACGGGAGGAGCTTTCATCGGTGAGCGATGTTCATCCCGATTTTGACATCCTGCACAAGCGTCTCAGGGACGCCTATTACGAGGTTGCCGACATCAGTGAGGAGCTTTCCGCACAGCTCAATTCCATGGAATTCGATCCTGCCGAGCTTGAGAAGATTGAAGACCGGCTGGAAATCCTCAGCCGCATACGCAAAAAATACGGCGGGGAAGAGGAAGCACTTGAGTATGCCGAAAACGCGCAGAAAGAACTTGAAAAGCTGGAAAAAGCCGATGAGCATCGCACCCAGATGCAGCAGGAAACAGTGCGCCTGAAAAAGGCGGCGGCACAGGCAGCGGTAAAGCTTTCGGAACAGAGGCGTGAAACAGCCCGGACGTTCAGCAGCAGAATCCGCGATGAACTGGCATTTCTTGATATGCCCGGTGTGGGCTTTGAGGTCAGCTTTGAACAGAAGCCCATGGCAGATGACGGAGCCGACAGGGTGGAATTTCTGATTTCCGCCAATCCGGGTGAGCCTCCGAAGCCTATCTCAAAAATCGCCTCCGGCGGTGAGCTCAGCCGCATAATGCTTGCCATCAAGAATGTCCTTGCCGGCAGTGACGATATCGACACCCTGATATTTGATGAGATCGACACAGGCGTCAGCGGTCGCGCAGCCTACAAGATTGGAGTCAAGCTCAAGGAGGCGTCAAGAGCTCGCCAGATAATCTGCATAACCCATCTTTCGCAGATAGCCGCCAATGCCGACACCCATATGCTCATCGAAAAACAGGTTTCCGACGGACGCACCTTTACGCAGGTGACCGAGCTTGATATAGAGGGCAGAGTGCGTGAGCTTGCACGCATCAACGGCGGTGAAAATATCACCGAAACACAGCTGGCAACCGCACGTGAGCTGCTGGTTCAGACCGGAGTGCTCAGCTGAAAGCATAATACATGACCCATATTACCGGCATAATTACCCCTTCGGCTCAGTATTATTTGATGTACTGACGCAACAGGAGGGGTATCATGCTTGTTCGTATAAAAAAAGAGCATCTGCTGGCGGTTGGGCTTGCGCTTGCTGTGCTGCTGTTTATCATTATAACAAAGGGCGGCACGGAGCACCTTACCTCAGCACAGCTGCAGGACTCCGGCACGGTAATCATAATCGACCCCGGACACGGCGGAGTTGACGGCGGCGCGGTGGGCGTGAACGGTACTGTGGAAAAGCGGATAAATCTTGAAATAGCCCTGCGCCTTCGGGATGTTTTCGCTCAGGCCGGTTATACTGTGCTCATGACACGAGACAGCGATGTTTCCATCCACGACAGCGATGCAGACAGCATACGCGAAATGAAGGTCAGTGACCTGCGCAACAGGCTTAAGCTGACTGAAATGTACCCCGATTCGCTGCTGATAAGCATTCATCAGAACACGCTGGGCGATGGTTCGGTGACCGGGGCACAGGTCTTTTATTCGCCCAATCATCCCGACAGCAAGCTGCTGGCTCAATGTATACAGGACAGCTTCAACAATGGCATTCAGCTTGCGGGCGACCGGGAAATAAAGCAGGCGGGAAAGAACCTTTATCTTTTCTACAATGCGAAGAACACAGCGGTGCTTGCCGAATGCGGCTTTCTTTCAAACAGCAGCGAGGAAGCTATGCTGTGTGACCCTGCCCATCAGGACGATATTGTTTACTGCATATACAGGGGGACACTTGAATTCTTGGAAAAACCGGAGGATAATTCCCTAAATGGCTAAAGCGAAGAATGTATACTATTGTACCGAGTGCGGCTATGAGACCGGCAAATGGCTGGGGCAGTGCCCTGCCTGCCGGGAATGGAATACCATGGAGGAAAAGCTGGTGCTGCCCGAAGCGGCACCGGCTCGTTCAGTATCTGCCGCAGGCGGCTTTGTGCGCCCGATGCATCTGAGTGAAATAAACACCGCAGATGATCCGCGCTACAACACCGGCATGACGGAGCTTGACCGCGTGCTGGGCGGCGGTCTGGTCAAGGGCTCGGTTGTGCTGCTGGGCGGTGATCCCGGAATAGGCAAATCCACGCTGCTGCTGCAGATATGCGAACATCTGGGGCGTACGCTGGATATCCTGTATGTATCAGGCGAGGAATCGGTTCGCCAGCTCAAGCTGCGTGCCGCCCGTCTGGGAGTGGACAGCGCCCGCCTGCAGGTGCTGTCGGAGACCGACTGCATGAGCGTTGTGGAGTGCGTAAATCAGTGTAAGCCCGACCTGATAATCATTGACTCCATACAGACCATGAATATCCATGAGCTCAATTCCGCACCGGGCAGTATGGTACAGGTGCGTGAATGTACAAATCTGCTCACACGCACGGCAAAAAGCCTTGAGATACCTGTGTTCCTTGTCGGTCACGTAACGAAGGACGGCAATATCGCAGGCCCCAAAACGCTTGAGCATATGGTCGATGCGGTGCTCTACTTTGAGGGTGACCGCAATCTTTCGTATCGGATACTGCGTGCGGTCAAGAACCGCTTCGGCTCAACAAATGAGATAGGCGTTTTTGAGATGGCGGGCGACGGTCTGCGCGAGGTGGAAAATCCGTCGCAGATGCTTCTGTCCGGCAGGCCGCTCAATGTTCCGGGCACCTGCGTTGCGTGCGTGATGGAGGGCACACGGCCCATCCTTGCGGAGGTTCAGGGGCTGGTTATGCGAACCACCTACGGCAACCCGCGCAGAATGAGTACGGGTTTTGACAATAACAGGGTTTCTCTGCTTCTTGCTGTTCTGGAAAAGCGCGCCGGTCTTGCGTTTTCCGGTGCCGATACATATGTGAACGTGGTGGGCGGTCTGCGGCTCGATGAGCCTGCGGCAGATCTGCCGGTGGTGCTGTCGCTTGTCAGCAGCATGCGCGATCTGCCGGTGGACGAGGGCATAGTGGCATTCGGTGAAGTGGGACTTGCCGGTGAGCTGCGCAGCGTGACCAACGCAGAGGGTAGAGTACGTGAGGCAGCGCGGCTGGGCATGACAAAATGCATTCTGCCCAAACAGTGCCTGCGCTCTCTGAACAAACTGGCTGATCCCGGTATACAGCTCATCGGCGTCAAGACCATTAAAGAAGCTGTCGCGGCTCTCTCGGACTGAGTCGTTCGGAAGAGGGCAGCAGAAGCCCGGCAGGTCGCTGGTGATAATAGGGGCAGAATCTCCGGTCACAGCTGTTCAGATGTGACGAACGGCTCAGATGACAATAGCCGTCCACCTGATATGAACAGCCAAAGGTACAGGGAATAAGCATATTTTTCTACCTCCCACTGTTATTCTTCCGATGAACGGAGCGATTATGACAAAGGAAATGCTGGAAAACCTGAAAGCTGTCGCTTTCCCTAATCTGCCCCGGTGCGGCGTCAGATTGGCGGTCTGCGGCGATTATAAACCGATCAGAGATGCGCTGGAGCAGCGCGGAGTGAAAGTTATCACGGTGAAAGAATCTTCGTATCTGCCGGCTCCGGTGGCGCGTCATGCTGATATGCTCTGCTGTCATGCGGCAGAAAATACAGTGGTCACAGCTGATGCGGAGCTCGCATCACAGCTTTGTTCATATGGCGTGAATGCCGTTCCTGCGGACAGAGAACCGGGAGGGGTCTATCCTTTTGACTGCCGCTTCAACTGCCTTTCCATCGGTGAATTCGCGGTCGGCAAAACCGATGCTCTCGACAAAGCGCTGCTCGATGTGCTTGCACAGCATGGGAAAAAGCTGATTGACGTGCGGCAGGGCTATGCCCGCTGCTCGGTCGCAGCGGTGGATGAGCGGTCGGTCATCACCTCCGACAGAGGTATAGCTGCAGCGATGACCTCATGCGGGTTTGAGGTGCTGCTGATATCTCCGGGCAATATCCTGCTGGAGGGCTATGACACCGGCTTCATAGGCGGCTGCTGCGGCAGGCTTTCGGCAGACAGAATGCTGTTCTGCGGCGATGTAATGAGCCATCCGGACGGCGGGAAAATTGTCAGTTTTCTATCCTCGCGCGGGATAACAGCCGAATGTGCCGGTGGAGGAACGCTTGCTGATTTTGGTGGATTTGTGCCGCTTTGTGAATGAAAATACAAACTTGTTGTGCATACCGACCAACTGGATAGTTGCAGAAGTCAATCATTTGTCTGTATCGCAAAAATGTGATGACAGGCTGGATTTTCTAATTGAAAATACCGCAAAAGTGGCATAAAATAATCTAATAAGCTGTTATCACAGCAGCGTAATAAAGACAGGGAATTGCAGATATGTTCAAGATTGTTGAAAAGCGAGAGCTTAACGAATCAATGGTTCTCATGCGGGTGGAAGCGCCTTATGTTGCAGGCAAAGCTCTGCCCGGTCAGTTTATCATATTCCGTGTTGACGAAAAGGGCGAGCGTGTTCCTCTGACCATTGCCGACGCCAATACCGAGGATGGCACTGTAACCATAATTTTCCAGAAGGTGGGCAAGTCCACATACAAGCTTGCCGAGGTACCGGAGGGCGGATATATATCCGACTTTGTCGGTCCTCTCGGAAAGCCTTCGGAGATTGACGGCTATAAAAACGTCGCTGTAATCGGCGGCGGTGCCGGCTGCGCAATTGCCTATCCGCAGGCCAAATATCTGCATAGCCACGGTGCCCGCGTCGATATCATCGCCGGCTTCCGCAGCAAGGACATCGTCATTCTTGAAGACGAGATGAAGGCCGTGTGCACCGAGCTGACCGTCATGACCGACGACGGCTCCAACGGCAACAAGGGCTTTGTCACCAACGCCCTCAGGGAAAAGATTGACGGCGGTGTCCGGTACGATCTGGTGGTAGCCATCGGTCCTCTGCCCATGATGAAGGCTGTGTGCAGCCTTACAAAGGAGTACGGCATTAAGACCATCGTCAGCATGGATCCCATCATGATCGACGGCACCGGCATGTGCGGCGGCTGTCGCGGCATTGTGGGCGGCGAAGTTAAATTTGCCTGTGTTGACGGTCCCGATTTTGACGGTCATCTTGTGGGTTTTGTCAGCGCTATGAAGCGCGTCAGCATATACAGGGACATTGAGCAGAAGGATCTTGAGAATCATAAGTGCCGTCTGACCGGCGGGTACCGGGAGCATGACCAATACATGGATCCTGCCAGGGAGACCGCCTGCGGCATAGAGGAATGCGTCTGTGAAGCTCCCGTGCAGCGCAACATGTCCCCTGAGAAAAATCCCATGCCGGAGCAGGATCCTGCTATCCGCCGCCGCAACTTTGAGGAGGTCGCCCTTGGCTATACCGAGGAGCAGGCTCTCTCCGAAGCGGCCCGCTGCCTCAACTGCAAAAACAAGCCATGCATGGACGGCTGCCCTGTCAATGTGCGAATTCCCGAATTTATCGAAAAGGTCGCTGCCCGTGATTATGAGGCGGCTTATGAAATAATTACATCCACCAATGCTCTGCCTGCTGTGTGCGGACGCGTATGTCCTCAGGAAAAACAGTGCGAGTCAAGGTGCGTGCGCGGCATCAAGGGTGAGCCGGTGGCAATTGGCCGTCTGGAGCGCTTTGTTGCCGACTGGTACAGAAAGAACCGTCAGCCCAAGGCAGAAAAGCCTGCCGCCAACGGCAAAAAGGTTGCAATAATCGGCAGTGGCCCTGCCGGTCTGACCTGCGCAGGTGATCTTGTCAAGAAGGGCTTTGAGGTTACTGTTTTCGAAGCTCTCCACATGGCCGGCGGCGTGCTTATGTATGGAATTCCCGAATTCCGTCTGCCCAAGGCCATCGTTCAGAGCGAGATTGACAATCTGCGCAGACAGGGCGTCAGCTTCCGGACCAATATGGTCATAGGCAAGGTGATGTCCATTGACGAGTTATTTGCCAGTGGTTATGACGCTGTCTTTGTAGGCTCCGGTGCCGGTCTGCC
>JAZUOR010000184.1:0-3177 GCA_045604745.1 Acutalibacteraceae bacterium
ATAGACCTGCGCCTTTTGCGGCGTGGCAGAGGCGTTAGATTCAGGTGAAAATCGCAATTTTTCATTGATTTTTTGGCATTAAAAAGTTTTAGGAATGGCTTTGTTAAGCCATTCCTAAAACTTTGGTGCGGGTAACAGGACTTGAACCTGCACAGCCTTGCGACCATTAGAACCTGAATCTAACGCGTCTGCCAATTCCGCCATACCCGCATATATACCGCTTCAATCATCGGTGAAGTGGTCAACCGAAACGGCCGTCTTTCCTGACCGCCCAGTTATTATAGCATGGTGTATGCCGTATGTCAACACTTATTTTTTCAAGTTTTCGATTTATTTTTTCTTGCTGTGATTTTTTGTTATCATTTGTCGGTAGTATCTTCGGAATATGTATCTGGAAACTCATCGAAAACATCCGGATCTTCCGTTGTAATGCTTCTTTCTGCTATAAAATCGTATTTGTTTTGAAAAGAAGGGAATTCCGGTGCGCTCTTGCGTTCTGTCTCCTCTGCCTCAAAGCGGTTGTTGAAGCTTAAATTATACGGATCATAGTGCTTTACTTTGGTAGCGGATTGCGTGCGCTGTCGCTTTGTTTCAGCAGCATCGGATTCCAGAACACTGATGTATTCAAACAGCTCTCCGGAAATATGCTGCTGCAGCAGCAACTCGCTTTCCATGGTGAAATTGTCCGGCTGCTCTTCTTCGACCTCCTCGGCATCAGCGCTTTCTTTCCGGTCACGCTGAAAGGCGAACAGTGCAGGTACTTCCTCTTCCTGTGGAGCGTCTTCTGTTTCCTGAACCTGAGCTTCCTCCTGTTCATCCAGTTCGGCATAGCGCCGGATAAGCCACGATAGTCCGTCTTCACCGTCGGATTCGGCAAGATATTCAACAAGGCTTTTGGATTCGGGCTGAACATCAGTATCCGGCTGCTGTTCAGCTCCCTGGTGTCCGTAGGCATAGCGCAGCGCGGGAAACTGAGAAAACTCAATTGTACCGCCGTCCAGTTCGATGCCGTAACCACTGTATGAATTGCTGACTGCGGTTTGACGCGCAGGACTGGCGATGATGAGTTCGGGTTCGAAGGTGTTGAACTCGTACTCAGGAAGCTCATCGGCATATTCTGTGTCTTCACGGATTACTTCGCCCCAGGTTAGTGCTGTGCTGCTGGGTTCTGCATCGTAATCATGATTGCGTATGTCTGCGTGAAGCTGTTGTTTGCTGTTTTTGAACATAACGCTCCTTTTCAATGTGCATCCTGCTTCGAGAACTATATTCCGTATACAGTCTCCAGGAGATGCCTGCGGTTGGGTATTATCTCTATGCTGACGATAGACATACCGTTCAGTCTGGCGTATTTCCATGTGTCGTCCACCGGAAGGCGGTCGTTGACTATTTCATAATCCATATAGTCAATTGCGTTGGTTGCAAGGCTGAGGATTTCTCCTTCGGTGTAATTTGTGGTAATGTACTGCGCAGCAGCCTCGACGACCTCAATCAGTGTGGTGAGACTGGCGCTGCGGCATTCTTCAATCAGCTTTTCCAGCACGATCCGCTGCCGCTCGGTTCTTGCAAAGTCGCCGTCGCCGGTGTAGCGGTTGCGGACGTAGCCAAGCACCTGCTTGCCTGTAAGCAGCAGGTTATCTCCTGTTTTGTAAAGCTTTCCGCTGTCAGCGTGAAGACCAAGGTGATGGTTGATCTCCTGAATATAGTTATTCATAACCTGACGTTCGCTTTCGTTAATGCTTAGCTCCAGACCGCCAAGCACATCGACAATATCCATGAACGCGTAGAAATTGATAACAATGTACCGGTCGATGTCAACTCCGAAGTTTGCCTCTACGGTTTTCTGTGCGAGGGCGGCTCCGCCGTAAGCGTGAGCTGCGTTGATCTTGTTCAGGTCGCTTCTTCCGGGAATGCTGACGCAGGTATCGCGCAGGATGGATGTCATTATGATCTTCTGTGTATGCTCGTTTATGGAGAGCAGGATGATAACATCCGATCGGCTGCCTTTGAGCGATTTTGTGCGGTTGTCCGTGCCAAGCAGCAGGATGTTGGTTACGCCGTCCTGCCTGTAAAGATCCTCTTCGGCTATAAGTCCTTCGGATACGGTCTGGATAAGGGCGGCAGATTCCTCTTCGGTCAGCTCTTCGCCCTGACCGGTGTCTCCGTCGTCCTCCTCGATAACCACATCGTCAATGCTTACCACAGTGGTCATAGGTTCATCCTGAACGAACGTCATCCGGTTGAAAATGTTCTGCTGTACATAAAAGACCGCTCCGCCTACTGCCAGCAGAATCAGCATCAGCAGCGAAAGAGAAAAGATGAAAACACCCTTTGCGATGTTTACAGAGCGCGCCGGGGTATCGTTCCTGAATTGGCCTCCGGCTTCCGGCGTATAGTACCCGCCGCGCGGTTGTTCGCGATAGGGCGGACGGGTACGGTAGTCAGAGGACGGGCGCCGCGGACGATGGTGCTGCCCGCGATAGCCGTCGCGTTCTTCATATCTGCGCTCAGGGCGTCGGCGCTCATCCATCATGCTGCGCGGAATATATCGTCTGCCGTCGGTATAGTACCAGTCGGAACCGTCCTCGTTTTCTCTTTTTCTGTAATCGTTACTCATATGTTGACTGACCTCACAGGGATTTAAAGGATCGCCCGACGGATTTCGTCCAGCTGGTCTATCTGCTCGGTTAACGAGCGCATAAATTCAAGGCAGGCTTTGTCTTTTGCGAGCAGTTTTCCTGCTTTCTTCACCGCACGGACAAAAGCCCGGTCGAAGATGACCTCCTCGCTGTGGGCGGCGAGAGGACACACTCCGCAGGCTCTGGCATCTATTTCAGCGTAAACCCTGTCATTCTCGTCTACTGTGGGAAAGAAAGGAAAAAGCATGCAGGCCAGCGGCCGCTGGCTGCGATCGCAGCTGCCGCTGCAGACCGCGAGGCGGCTGCCGTCAGACAGGGTGGTCACATCAAGTGTCGTTTCTTCGCCGGGGAAAAGCAGCATTCCGGTGGCGTCGTCGCCCTTGCAGCATGCCGCAGAGCACAGCTGTCCGCAGTCGTGTCCCTTGAGAGGAGTGAGATCTCCGATAACAGCTTTGGCCTTTTCCACAGCGGACAGGTTGTTATTTCTCATTGCTTCCGATGATGACAACCTGACAGGATCTCATGGCGCTTATGGCGT
>JAZUOR010000185.1:0-5447 GCA_045604745.1 Acutalibacteraceae bacterium
ATTCAGCTCGACTTCCAGCTTCCCATGCGCTTTGAGGCAGAGTATATGGGCTCCGACGGCCAGAAGCACCGTCCCATCATGATCCACCGCGTTGTATTTGGATCTATCGAAAGGTTCATCGGTATCCTTATCGAGCACTACGCCGGCAAGTTCCCCACATGGCTGGCTCCCGTGCAGGTCAAGGTGCTTCCCATCACCGACCGCAACAATAAGTATACCGACAAGCTTCTTGCCAAGCTCCGTGCCAAGGGCGTTCGCTGCGAGGCCGACAAGCGTCAGGAAAAGATGGGCATCAAGATCCGCGAGGCTCAGGTACCCAGGGTGCCCTACATGCTGGTCATCGGTGACCAGGAGCAGGGCGACGGCACCGTTGCTGTCCGCAAGCGCGACACCAACGAAACGGTAACCATGAAGGCCGCCGATTTCATCAAGCTTATCACCAAGGAGATCGCCAACAAGGGTGAGGTCAAGTAAAGATAAGTAAAACTGCATAAATTACAGGAGAATTTTCCTGCCAACAGAAAGCCGTCCGGAGCGATTTCCGGGCGGCTTTTCTGCGCCTGCCCACAGTGCCGGAAGTTGACAGACAGCACAAAATCGATGTGGAATATACTCAAAATATATTCCGGATTCAATTGACATTTTTTGGAAAGGGTCTATAATTGATAACAATGGCGTTAATTATTTGACAAACTGCGCCTGAGATTGAAAAGAGAGATGTTCGGAGGGAAAATCATGTTCCAGATTTCGATGACCGTGCTGGTTCAGCTCATCGGCCTTGCGCTGACAGTGGGACTTATAGTGCTGGTCTGGAAGCAGAAGCATTCCAACATGCGTACCCTGCTCCAGTGGAACAGCATCGGCGTTGCCCTTTATCTGCTGTCCTACCTTTACGAAATGGCTGCAACCACGCCGCAGGAGGCCCTGCTGGCCTGCATCTACGAGCACTTCGCTATGAGCGCCATAGTGGTGCTGACGGCGCAGTTCGCCAGTGAATACTGTGAGTCGCGGCTAAACCACTGGATAAGGCACGGACTGTTCATGGGCATCGGCCTGTGCACGCTGCTGATACTGACCGCCAAGTTCCATCCGCTCATCGTCACCCGCTACTGGCTGGCGGACAGCGGAAGAGGCTTTGGCCTGCTGGGCTCGGACAAGGGCATATTCTATTATATTTATGCCGCCTTTGCCGGTCTGATAATCCTGCTGGCTGCCGTTGATGCTGTAATGGCATTTTTCCGCGCCGATTCGGCAAAGAAAAAGAGCTCCTGCGCCGTGCTGCTGCTGGCCTGCCTGCTGAGCATGGGCTTTGTGGCGTCCAGAGTGCTGGAATTCCCCGGCGGCTCCATCATGCTCATATTCATGATCGCCTGCTTCCTTGTGCTGACCGCCCGCTACAAGATCTTTGACCTCAGCACCGTTGCCAAGGACAACATCCTGCAGGCCATCAGCGAGGCAATCGTTGTGCTCAACAGCGACGGCGAGGTCATTTACTGCAACAAAGTGGCCGAGGAATCCTTCTCCGAGCTGAGCAGTGCAGCCAAGGATGACTTCGTTGCAGGTATTCTGCGTTCCGAGGGCAAGAGCTTCTCCTACGGCGAAAAGGATTATGAATGGAAATCCAACGGCATCTACAACGGCAGACTCTTTGAGGGTGTGGCGCTGTGCGTGTCCGACGTGACCAATCTCAAGAGCGACAACCGCATGCTTTCCACCAAGGTGGACGAGCAGATGCGCAAGATACGGGAGCAGTCCCGCAAGCTGGCTGAATCCCAGCAGCTCATCATCATCTCCATGGCCGAGCTCATCGACAGCCGCGGACAGAGCGGCGAGCACTTCAAGCGCACCTCTGCCATCGTCGCCCTCCTTGCACGTACTCTGCAGGCCCGCGGCTATTTCAGTAACACACTCACCGAGAGCTTCATCGACCGCCTGACCAAGGCCGCGCCTCTCTATGATATCGGCAAGATTGTCATTCCAGACACCATCCTCCAGAAGCCCGGACGGTTCACTCCGGACGAGTTCGAGATCATGAAGGCGCACACCACCGAGGGCGGACGGCTTATCCGCAGCACCCTCTACCGGCTGGAGGATAAGAAATTTACCGACATGGCCTATGACATAGCCACCTACCACCACGAGAAGTATGCCGGCGGCGGCTATCCCGCAGGCATTTCCGGCGAAGCCATTCCTCTGAGCGCCCGCATCATCGCCATCGCCGACGTGTTTGACGAGCTGATCTCCGAGCGTCCGTACAAGACGGCAATGCCGCTGGCAAACGCCTTCAAGATGATCGAGGCAGGCAAGGGCACCCACTTTGACCCGGTGGTTACCGACGTGTTCGTCAGCCTGAGAGCCCGCATCGAGGAGCTTATCAGAGAATAAGCAGCGCCTTATTCAAATAAGCCGGCTGACGATGTTCTTTCTGCCGGCCTGAAGAGTGCTTTCCGCTCTGATTAAAGCAGTAATATTTTATTAGAAAGCAGTACAAGCGCAAAAGCGCGTCCGGCAAGGGCGCGCTTTTGCTGTTTCTATTGAAATTTTACGAAAATGGTGCTATAATGGAGGTGCAAAACTGACACAAACCAACAATACGTAAAGGTGAGAAACGACCAATGAGACTTATAATTATCCGCCACGGCGACCCGGATTATTCCATCGACTCCCTTACGCCCAAGGGCTGGCGGGAGGCCGAGCTGCTTGCCGGACGGCTGGAGCACATCGACGCCGCCTGCTATTGCTCGCCTCTGGGCAGAGCAAGGGACACCTCGACCGAAACCCTGCGCCGCATGAGCCTGCGGAGGGGCATGCCGGTTGAGGCGGAAGTTCTGCCGTGGCTGCGTGAATTTGACGCAAAGGTACCCGACCCGGTCACAGGAAATATCCGTTCGGTGGCGTGGGACGTGATGCCCGCCTACTGGTCGCAGCGTCCGGAGCTCTTCGACCGGGAGAAGTGGATGGGTTCCGATTACTTCAACGGCTCGGACATCAGAAAAAAGGTGCAGGCGGTGTACGACGGCATCGACGATATCCTTGCGCGCCACGGCTATCGCAGAGATGGTCTTGCCTACCGGGTGGAGCGTGAGAACGAGGAAACGGTCATGCTTTTCTGCCACTTTGGTGTGGAGTCGGTCATACTGGGGCATCTGCTCAACATTTCGCCCTTTGCGCTGTGGCACGGATTCATCGCCCTGCCCACCGGCGTGACCGTTCTGTACACCGAGGAAAGGGAGCAGGGCATTGCCGGATTCCGCTGCAGCCGCTTCGGCGACCTTTCCCATCTGGACGCAGCAGGAGAGCCGGAGGCCTTTTCCGGTCGTTTCTGCGAAACCTTTTCCAACACCGAACAGCGTCACTGATTTATTAATTAACTGTTAATTTATCATTGACAGGATGGCATTGTTAATATACAATTATAGATTGAGAAGAAGTGTAAAATACACGCTTTATGCCAATAATTAACCCGTTCCGAAAGGAGGGTACATATAAAAATGACACTGCAGAAAACCAACGCTGCAACAGTGGTCGGTACGATCCTTGCGGTCGTGCTGGCGTGCTGCCATCTCATTGATGTACTTTTCAATTCCGCACAGGCGAAGCTGCCTGAGGGGAGCGAGGCGCTGGTGCGTCCCGGCATCGTTCAGTCGCTGTCGGCTTCATTCCTGCTGCCGGCTGTGCTGATAATATTCGGTGTTGTCATTGCCCTGCTTGGGGGAATGACCAAAAAATTCCCGGAATTCAGCGGTGACCGCCAGTTTGTGCCTGTGGGCATCTTCGGCGTTATTGCCGCCGGCGCCATAGGCTACACTCTCATTACCGACCTGCTGACTCTGAGCAGCAAGGAAAAGACACCCGTGGTGGAGGTGGGGCCGGAGGCCGAACTGATGGCCGAGCAGGCCGCCGGCATACCGGATATCATCTGGCAGGTGTGCATGGGCATAGGCATCTGCGGCGCTCTGGCGCTGGGCATTGTGTCCATCGGCTTCTTTACCGGACGCAACACCCTTGAAAGCACTCCGCTCATAATGCTCATGCCGGTCATCTGGCTGGGCATGCGCCTTGTGCTCACATTCCTTGAAATGACCTCCCACGCCAGCATTGCCGAGCGAACCATTGAGCTGGTCATGCTGATATTCCTTACCCTGTTCATGGTCTCGCTGGGCAAGTTCCTTGCGGGAGTGGGCGGCGGCTCGGCCAAGTGGACCATGGTCTACGGCGGCATTTCCGCCATGCTGGCCATTGCCGTGGGCATTTCCCGTCTGGTGCTCATGTTCTACGGAAAGAACGCACAGGACGGCAAGTTTGCCGAGGCCTACGAAGGTCTTGTGGAAAATTACGGACTTGGAGTCAACTACGGCGACATCGCTCTGGGTGTTTTTGCCCTTGTGATGCTCATCAATATTTCCATCCAGCTTAGACAAGAGGAGGAAGAAATGGCACTGAGCAAAAAGCAGCGCAGAGAAGCTGAGCAGGAAATGGCACGTCAGCAGATGTATCAGCAGCAGATGTACCAGCAGCAGATGAATCAGCAGCGCGCTATGCAGCAGAACATGTATCAGCAGCAGATGATGCAGCAGAACATGATGCGCCAGCAGATGATGCAGCAGCAACAGCAGCAGATGATGCAGCAGAATATGATGCGTCAGCAGCAGCAGAACATGATGCGCCAGCAGATGATGCAGCAACAGCAGCTCCAGCAGCAACAGATGATGCAGCAGAATCTGCTCAACCAGCAGAGCATGATGAACGACGGCTTCGGCCTTGGAACACCCGTTCAGACGGCAGAAAACATGCAGCGTCAGGTGGACAGCCAGCGCAGTCCCCGTCCCCGTCAGGGCGGACGCGGCATGAGAGTGCCCGATTCCTTTGAGGTGCGCACCTACGGCGGACCCTCCATCAACAGCCGCAAGAAGTTCGGCGGCCTTGATTCCTTCCGCGACCAGATGCTGTCCGGACAGAGCGCACTCAACATGCAGAGCGAGGAGCTTCCGCCTCCTCCGCCTCCCACCGTCAACATGAGTGACGAAGAGGCAGCCATGTCGGCTGTCCGCGCCGCCGCTCTGGCTGCCGAGGATGTCAACAGCGATATCGAAAACCTGACCAGCCAGATTCAGCAGTCTGTGGAGCGTATTCCAGAAGACCGCTCCGGAAGAACGGCTGCCGAGGTCACACTGGATGTGCCTGAGGACGAGCCGGTCATCAGCGTTCTGGACGATTCCGACGACCATTCCGATGAGCGCGACTATCCCGCTCCTCCGCCCACACGTACAGTCACCCTCGGTTCGGGCAACCACGAGGGCACTCTGACCGACCGCCTTGCCGAGCTTGAGGAATACAAGCGTCAGGAGCGTCAGGCCAGAGAGCAGGCCCGCTACGCCGAGCAGTACTACGACGACGGCTACGAGGAATACGAGGACGACTACGATTACGACGAGTACGAGTACGAA
>JAZUOR010000186.1:0-3280 GCA_045604745.1 Acutalibacteraceae bacterium
AGGGGCGGTTACGCTGACGCTGGACGGCGGAGTAGTGGGGAAATACAGCATCCTGACCACCGGGAGCACCGAAGCGATCACCTTTGGCAACGTGTATGAGCTGTTCTGGCGTGGGCTGGCAGGATAGCGGGTCAGAACAGAATTTAAAAAGCACTAATGCGCCCTTTCGCAAGGACGCATTAGTACTTTGTGGATGGGGAACGATATAAAAGGTATAAGCAAATGTTGGGAATCAGGAGAGGAACATCCCCTGAATTCGATTGAATTATAGCATAGATGTCGGAAAATGTCAACAGGCTTTTGCGAAAATCACAAATCTGACAAGAAAAAGACAAGCCCTGTCATGATTTGTCACCGGAAGATCAACGCGCACAATCAGCGCCGGATGCCATATGTACGAACCACGCGGGCGGGCGAGGCATCGTTCGGGCCGTCCAGATGCATAAAGCGGTTGACAGCAGCCTGAAGGTCGCTTACCTTGCGCTCGCTGATTGCGTCGCTGAGTCGGATGACCTTTACATCATCGTGCTGTTCAGCGACAACCTGCGCGGCAGATTCCGGTTCGTTGGCTTCTTCCGTTATCGGTTCCGGAAGCTCCTCTTCGGCTACAGAAGCAGTCCGTTCCTGACGCAGAGCAGCAAGAAGTCCGGTCAGCATGCGGCTGTTATGAGGAAAGCGGCTCTTGCGGGCGGACGGTCTGAGCTCCTGCTCGGCAGATACATCAGCCTGCTCGCCGGATATTGCTGTGGATTCCGGCTGAGTGGTCTGTGCAGCCGGATGCGGAGTTTCTGTCTGAGCAGATGCGGCAGGGGTGATGGCTCGTCCGACGATGGTCTGCACACCGGATGTTTCGGTGGCAGGAGTCTGTGCTGAGCGGCCAAAGCGGCGATAGGAAACAGGAGCCTCATTGGCTTCGGCTTCTGGTGCAACAGCTGACAGAGCGATGCTGCGTACGTACTGCTCAAAGTCGATGTCGTCGTAGGGCTGGGTGCTTCTAAGATGACTGCCAAAGGGCGAGCGGCTGAGCTTTGGATGATGGCTGTCCTCGGCAGGGGTGCGCACAGGCTCGGTGATAACACGTTTTTTGACCGGAGTTACGCGCACAGCGGGCTGCTGGCGGCGCACAACCACCTGAACGGTGCTCTTTCCTGCAGATTTGGCGCAAGCCATATCTGCAGGCTCCTCGATCATAACGCTGACAAGTTCCGGCTTGTATTCGGGGCGGGGCTGCTGAACGGGCTCCGGCTCGGATGCGGATGCGGATTCAGGCTCAGCGGGCAGCGGGGCTTCTTCAGCCCTGACAGGCCCTTCTGCACGGGGCTCAGACGCTTCGGCTGCTGCAGCGATCTGTTCTATTCCGGCGGCAATGGCGCTGGGAGAAAGATCCTCCGGCGGCAGGGAGATGGTGGGGAGCTCCGCGGCAGCATCAGTTTCATCGACATGATCTTCCGGCTGGACAATCATGTCGGCTTTGGTTTTGACTTCGGGGTCGATAATAAGCTCAGGGCGGGGCTGACGTTCGTTGAGCTCCAGCTCCTGCTGGATGATGCGCAGCTCGGCCTTGCTGTCCGGCAGCGGACGTATGGGCGAGAGGGACGGCTTTGCGGCAACGGTGTTCTCGCCGGGGCGGGTGTGATTGATGATGATATCCACCTGCTTGTCGGCGCACTGGTTGAGCAGCGCAAGAGCGTCGTCATAGTCGCGGTCATGGGAGGTCTTGGCGGCCTCCACCTTCTGCAGAGGCTCATAATTCAGAGCGTCCGGCGCGGGTGCGATGTATCCGCGGTTGTTTGGATACCGGGTCGGAGCACTGACCGTTTCCGGTCTGGTGCCGCTGCGGGTTATTATCTTTTCAAGGTTGATGTATTCGGCGGCAATGACTTCCTCCTGCACGTCGTCAAAGGTGGGCTCGCGGAGCTCCAGCTTGACTTCGGGCCATGGGCCGCGGCAGCGCTCAAGATAATCGGCGCTGTAGGCGTACAGCCAGAAGGATGAATCGTTGCTGCGCTGATACTCCAGCTGCTCCGGAGAAGTCAGAGCAAACATGCGGTTGTCGGGACGGGCGTCGTCCAGCAGAACCACTGCACGTAGCAGCGAGCTGCGGCAGGCGGCAAGCACCTCCGGTACGCCGGAATTAATGCGCTCCAGCATGTTGTGGGACATGAACATCACCACGCAGCTGCTGGTGGAGACGTGTCTGACCGACACAAAGTCGGAAGTTCGCTCGGCGAGGCTTGCAGACCACAGCCGGAAACCTTCGTTATACATACGCCCCAGTATCGGCAGAACGAGCATCTCGTCCTCCGGACTGAAACAGGCATATAAATAGGGCAGAGCGCCCTCATATAGCGGTATGTTTCTGTTAAGCATATCGTGATCGCCGTTCCGGGAAACGGCAGCCTCCTTTACGCGCTGTGGTTGATTACGCCCGAAAACGCAACGTTTGAGCAATACTATTTTACCACATGAGAAGCATCAAGTCTTTACCATTTTGTGAACATTTCCATTCGGGAAACAGTTTGTTTCCGGAGCGAAAAAGTGCAGAAGGCAGAATGGTTTCGGGCGAATCGTTCTGTAGGGAAAAATCCGGCCATGCGGCACAGCGGACAGAAAAAACGCGCCCCTGCAATCATGCGGGAGCGCGCTGCTGTCAGTGGTTATTATGATTGTTGTTGCCGCCGCGGTTGCTGTTTCCGTTGCGGTTGTTGTTGCCGCTGCGGTTATTGCCGCCGTTTCTGTTGCCGCTGTTTTTGTTTCCTCCGCTGTTCTGCTTTGCGCTGTTGATGCGCTCCATGATATCAATGACATCATCGCCGTTGTCGTCATCGTCTCCGATGGGACCCATGGGCTTGGGAGGGCCGGCGGTGGCAGGTTTTGAGGCCTTGGGAGAGGTGTATTCCTTCACGTCATCCTCGGAATCCGGAGTGTCGGGTCTGGTATCAGCAGGAGTGGTGCTTTCGTCCTCGTCCTCACTGAAGATCTGGACGACGGGATGCTTGACAGGTTCCTTCTTTTCGGGCTTGAAGCTGTTCTGCTCGTCCTTTTTGTCGTTGTTCTTGTTCTTCTTGCTGCCGGGCTTCTTGCCGTCCTGATTTCTTGAACGGAAAGGATTGATGTGGCTGCCGCTCTTAATGGCTTCCATCATCTTTTCGTCAAGCAGCTGACGGTTGAACAGGAATCGGGTCACGTTGGACATGACCGGGCGGGTCTTGGGAACCTCAATGCCGTCCTCATAATCATAATAAATCTCCTCGCCGGTCTGCTCAAGCGAGGTGACGGC
>JAZUOR010000187.1:0-9354 GCA_045604745.1 Acutalibacteraceae bacterium
GCAGCTCCAGCGCCTCTTTTGCGGTTGTGCTGCGCTCAAGCCCCAGCCGCAGCATGTCCATGCCGGTAAGGCCGCTTTTGCCGTAGGAGCCTTTTGTGAACACAGCTTCATTGCCTATGCACAGGCCAAATTCGTTTACGCCCATTTCGGCTCCCCACATCCACGCAGGACGCGAGAGCAGAACCGCATGGGTCTGTGCTGCCTGCGGAACCGAAATGTATGTGCAGTCAACTGTTCCGGAAAGGTTTTCCCTTGCACCGTGATATTCCAGAACCTGCACTTCATTGGGGCTCCGGTCACTGTTTTTGGCAAAGAACGACCGGCCCGAACCGATTCTTCCCATGGTATCGCACATAGTTCAAGTCTCCTTTCCGAGTCACGCTTCAATAAGCAGGACTGACACGTCATTTACGTTTGTTCCCGTAGGACCGGTCATAATAAGTCCGTCGGATTCCTTCAGCGCATTGAAGGCGTCGTTCCGGCTGAGAACATCGAAGATATCTATCCCATTTTGTCTCAGTATGCCGGCAGTATCGCCGTCGACATATCCGCCGGCGGCTTCTGTGGGGCCGTCTGTGCCGTCGCTGCCAAGGCTGAAAATGCACACATTACCAAGGCCGTCTATCCCTGCGGCGGCAGAAAGCGCCAGTTCCTGATTTCTGCCCCCCTTGCCCTGCCCCGTCAGCCGGACAACTGTTTCACCGCCGGCGATGAACGCAAGCCTGCGGCCGTCCGAGCAGTGGGTTTTTGCAACCGAGGCAAGAAAGCTTCCCGCCTCTCTTGCCTGACAGCACAGCTGGTCGGTCAGCACGCAGGTCTCATAACCGAGCTCCTCCGCGGACTTCGCCGCAGCAAGGCAGAGCTCGCTCACAGAGCCGGTGACGACAGTCTGTGTATTGTCAAGTGTCTTTGGCGTTTCAATACCAAGACAATCCAGCGCCTTGCGCGAAAGCTTCAGGTTATACTTTGATACGATCTTCTGAGCCATGCCGCAGGTGCTGCTGTCCGGATAAGCCGGCCCGGAGGCAATCATGTCAAGCGGGTCTCCGATTATGTCGGAAAGCACAACGGTAAAAACCTTTGCCGGTGCGCAAAGCTGAGCAAACTTTCCGCCCTTCACAGCCGAAAGACGCTTGCGGATAATGTTCATTTCCACAATGTCCGCGCCGCAGGCAAGCAGCTGGGCGGTAATGTCCTGCAGCTCTTCTCCGCTGATGAGCGGATCTTCAAAGAGTGCGCTGCCGCCGCCCGAAAGCAAAAACAGCACCGTGTCCTCTTCGGTCAGTCCGGACACCATGGCAAGCGCTTTGCGCGTGGCAAGAAAGGAGTTTTCGTCCGGCACCGGATGACCGGCCTCACAGCAGACAAAGTCTGCTATGGGGCCTTTTACATGGTCGTATTTGGTGATGACAATGCCTGCGTCGATGCTCCCGCCGAGAGTATCGTCGGCAGCCTTTGCCATCTGCCATGCCGCCTTTCCGGCTGCAACAAGAATCATTCTGCCGCCCGGAGCCATATCCTTCAGCGCCCGGACAACAGCCCTGTCCGGAAGCACCGAAGAAATGGCATCCCTGATTATCCGGTCGGCGTTATTTCTCAGTGTATTATTCATAATTATTGCACAGCGCGATCACAGAATCGCAGAACCTCCGGTGATTATCCACGCAGCCATGGCGGCAACGGTAAACGCACCGGTGTATACATTTCCTGTACGGCGGTAGATGTAGGTACAGAGCAGACTGAACACGAGCACCTGCGGCACAAACACGATCAGAATACTCATAAACGGACCGCCGAAGGTGGAGCTGAACAGCAGATCAGCACCGGGGCCTATGCCTGCAAAGAACGGGATGTATTCAATAAGAACAATGAGCATCACGCCGCCGATCATCAGCAGTGCTCCGCGCCACCAGGTCGCAAAAAATCCGCCCGCACCGGCTTTATAGGTTGCTTTCGTGCGCATGCCGGCAAAGATTTTGCTGTTGTTAAGAACAAAGAACAGTGCAAAGAACGGAATATAGAGCATGAACTGTCCGAACCGCTCAGGAGTGAAGGTCTTGAAGAAGGGCCAGATGAAGCGCAGGTCAAGCAGGAAAGCCGCCTCGCACACAGCGACGATGATGTACAGGAAGGAAAGCATGCACAGCGACAGCAGAGCGCCCTTGCCGCAGAGTGCCCAGTCGATCCTGTCCCCTCTGTCCGCGCCGGACAGACCAATGCTGCTGTAGGATACCTGACCCAGCTTCTTTGCCTTGCTGACCGAAACACATGTGGTGACGAGCATGACAGCAATGAGCAGCAGATACCAGCACAGGAAACCGTTGCCGATGGTCATGCGGAAGATACTTTCGGGATAAGGGAACAGACCATGTCCCAGCTGAGTCATGAAGGGATAGGTCAGACCGGCGATCAGCATGGTGATGACCGCGTTCTTCCACCAGCGCTTGCCGCTGAGCAAGCCATCCTGAGAGGGCAGTTCTTTGGCGACTCCGGCAAAGAACGGTATTCTGAGCAGCAGTTCCATGAGCGGAAGGACGGCAAACACCGCCATAAGCATGGCAGCGAAAACCAGCCATTCCTTGATGATGGCCGTCTGGGAGCCGGAGCTCAGCGAGCTTTCAATGCCGAGCGCCTCACCGAACCAGTCAAGCGCAGTGCGAAGACCGGCTGCATCATGGGTGGTCAGACGGTGGTTGGTTTCAAGCATTTCCATTCGCCTTGCGGTACCGTCGGCAAAGCTGCCGAAGGTGGTGTCCCATGCGGTGTCCTCCACCTCACAGCCGAGGAATTCCGCACGCAGCTCGCTGTGGAGAACCTCGTCGTTCACAAAATTCTTGTAGTCGCGGAAATAGCTGAACTCGTCGTACTTGGCCTGAAGCAGAAGAACATTGTTGAAGTAGATGTTTTCCGAATCGTAAACACTGTCTCTGAAAAGCTCACCGCACTGGAGCACGGTAGCCCTGGGCGCGATGTCCACGCCCTCCTCGTTGACGGCACCTGCATATGCCGCAGCCACTGTCCAGCTGGACCATGTACCCATGGAATGTCCGCTGACAGCCAGACGGCCGGGATCCACGCAGTCCATCTCAGCCAGCACTGCATATGCCGCTATTCCTCCGCAGGAGCTGTCCAGTATGGAGTTGCCTGCGTCATCTTTGGTATAGTGATCGTTGAAGAAGGATAGATTTGAGAAATTCATCATCAGGCGGAAACGGGCAGGGCCGCCTGCGGTCGTGTAGGTTCCGGTGATCTCGCTGTCTTCACCGTAGTTTACCGAAACCTTGTGATTGACATAGCCACGCTTCAGAAGCCCCACAGAGGTGTCGCCGTGACCGTATTCGTCAAGAGACATGACAACAACACCGCGCCGAGCCAACTCGATCGAATAGGCAGCGCAGGTTTCGCTGTCGTTCTGGTAGCCGTGAAGCAGAAGCACGCCGGGCGCGGGATGCTCCGCATCGGCGCTTTCGGGTACATAAAGCTTGTAGGAGAGCGTGCCATCATCCACCTCGATGGTGCCCTGTGAGATTTCGACGCTGCCGAAATCGGTCTGGATCAGATGTGCGGTAAACATACAGCCAAACACACCAATGAGCAGGGCGAGCAGAAGCGCAACGGAACGTTTTGCGTTGGATTGCATAATTTATTCTCCCTTCGTTTATGAATTGTGTGTATATTATATCTCAATTGCAAGTGTTAATCAATTCGGTTACACGACAAATGAACCGGGTCAGTTTTGACATATCTTCCAATTCGGGCTCTGCCTCCGGCACCCCTGATACCGGTGACCACAGCGCGGATAACAGCGCACCGGTTAGCGTCATGGGCAACCTGGCCCTGATGTCTGCTCTGGTTGGCGCTTTCTGCATTGTGCGTCTGCGCCGCAGAGAAGAAAACATCTGACCGGTAGCTATCACCGCTGACTGTTGAGGCAGCCGGCAAAGCAAATCCAACAACAAAAGCAGGGATCCACCCCAAACGAGGAGGATCCTTGCTTTTTTATGCGGTCGTAAAGGCGTTTTGTGTCGCTATTCCCGGAATAATCCGGCACAAACCTCAGCTTTTGATTGATACTGTACCGGCAGCGGAGTATAATGTGATTAATGACCGTATGCAGACACATCCGCTCATACTAACAATCAATCGACACATGCACACTGTGTTCTTTTCAGGAAAAACATCTGATCCGGCTGCACAATTTCAGCATCCGGAATTGCAAAAGGAGGATAATTATGGAAAAGACAAAATGGTATAAAGACCGTGTGTTCTATCAGATATGGCCCCGTTCGTTCAAGGACGGCAACGGCGACGGCATGGGCGACCTGCTTGGTGTTTACGAAAAGCTTGACTATATCAAGTCGCTGGGCTGCGACGGAATCTGGTTTTCTCCCCTCTATCCGTCTCCCGGCGTGGACTGCGGCTATGACATCTCCGATTACAATGACATTGCCGGGGAGTTCGGTGGTCTGGATGCGTTCAGAAAGGTTCTCGACGGTGCCCACGAGCGCGGCATGAAGGTGATAATGGATCTGGTGGTCAACCACACCAGCACCGAACACGAATGGTTCAAAAAGAGCCGTCAGCGCATCGAGCCCTACACCGATTACTACATCTGGCGTCCTGCAAAACCCGGCGGCAGGCTGCCCAACAACTGGGACTCCCTGTTTGAGGGCAAAGCATGGGCATGGGATGAGGTGCGAAAGGAATACTACATGCACCTGTTTGCCGTTGAACAGGCAGACCTGAACATGGATAATCCTCTGGTAAGAGAAGAGGTCAAGAATATCCTGCGCTTCTGGCTGGATATGGGCGTGGACGGCTTCCGCGAGGATGTAATAACCTTTATCTCAAAAAAAGAAGGTCTGCCCAACGATTACATCATGCCCGCCTCCAAGGGCTTTGGCTACTTCAACCACGGTCCGCATCTGCACGAATATCTGGAAGAATTCAACCGGGATGTGTTCAGCAGATATGACTGCATGACGCTGGCGGAAGCGCCCATGATAAAGCCCCGAAAGGCGCTGAAATACATAGACGAAAACAATGCGCCTGTGCTGGATATGATGATACAGTTTGACACCCAGGAGGCCGATTGCCTGTTTATGGATTTCAACCATATGCCTTTCAGCCTGCGCAAGCTGAAGCGGGCATACAGAAACTGGCAGAACGGCCTTGAGGGACGCGGCTGGAACATGCTGTACATCGAAAACCATGACCATCCGAGAATGGTCTCCCGCTACGGCAGCGAAAGGTTCCGCACAGAGAGCGCGAAAATGCTGGCGGTGTCCTACCTTTTCCTTAAAGGCACTCCCTTTGTCTATCAGGGGCAGGAGATCGGTATGAGCAACTGGTACCCCAGCGATCCGGAAATGTACGAGGACGTTCAGACCCGCTGGCAGTATTTCAACGTCGGCACAAAGAGATCTGCCAAAAAACGTCTGCAGCGACTGTGGTACGGTTCCCGTGACTCGGCCAGAACTCCGGTGCAGTGGAGCGCGGAGAAAAACGCCGGCTTCACCACCGGCGAGCCGTGGTTCTACATCAACGAAAACTACGTGGATGTAAATGTGGCAGCACAGGAAACCGATGAAAATTCTGTTCTCAATTTCTACCGCAACGCTATCAGGCTGAGAAAGGAGCTTTCCTGCGTCAGACACGGCGATTACAGGGAATACCGTAAATCCTCTCCGTCGCTGTATGTTTATTCCAGAGAAGACGACAGGCAGAAGATTCTGGTGGTATGCTCCTACTCAAAGAAAAAGACACATTTCAAGGCGCCCAGAGGTTTTGATATGTCGTGCGCAGAACTGATCCTCCGGAATTATCCGGAAAGCAGAAAGTCTGTCATGAGACCCTACGAAGTCAGAGTTTATCTGTGGAATAAATAATGATAATCAGGAGGAATAATCATGGAACGTGTATGCAAATTTCTGAAAGATGCCGGTGTGTACTATCTTGCGACCACAGAAGGTGACCAGCCCCGTGTCCGTCCTTTCGGCACAGCACACATTTTCGAAGGCAGGCTTTACATCCAGACCGGCAAAGTCAAGCCCTGCTCAAAACAGATTGCAGCAAATCCCAAGGTGGAAATTTCCGCATTCCACAACGGCACATGGATCCGCATTGCAGGTGAGCTGGCAGAAGACGACCGTGTGGAGGCAAGAAAGTCCATGCTGGATGCTTACCCGAACCTGCGCAGCATGTATGACGAAAACGACGGCAACACTCAGGTGCTGTATTTCAGAAGTGCCGTCGCCACCTTCTCTTCATTTACCGCAGAGCCTGAGACCATTGAGTTCTGATTTGAAAGAATGCCTTTTCCGGCTGTGCCGCCAAAACCTCATTTTATGTTTGCCCTCTCAGTTGATTCCGCTCACCCTGAGCACCGGCGCTATCTGAACAGTCAAGTTCATTCAACAACGCGGTCATAGGAAACCACGGCAGCCTCTGATATACTGAAGGCACCAAAGACAAGGAGGAAAAACACATGAGCTTCAATATTGGTGCAAAAGTCAAAACAATGCGTCTGGCGGCTTCCATGACTCAGGAGCAGCTGGCGGGTCGTCTGGGCATATCAGCGCAGGCGGTTTCCAAATGGGAATCCGGCACAAACATGCCGGACATTCAGCTCCTCCCCGAACTGTCGGTGATTTTCGGTGTCAGCATTGATTCGCTCTTTGACCTGACCGACGAGAGCAAGCTGGAGCGGCTGGAAAACATGCTGGACAGCGTGCGCTTCCTCAGCGAGGAGGATTTCCGGAATGCAGAAAACTATCTGAAGGACTGTATGGGCAGGAAAAATCTGGAAGGCGAGGCGACGCTCCTGCTCGCCATGCTCTACAACAAGCGTGCCGACGAGTACCACGAGCTGGCATCGGTGCCGGCCCGAAAGGCTCTTGAGCTGCTCCCCGGCAGAAAAGAGGCCCACAACGCCATCTTTGACGCCGAAAACGGCCCCTATCAGGATTGGAACTGCATTAACCACCATACTCTCATTGATTTCTACAAGCAGGTAGTCAGGGAGCATCCCGAAGATATCCGCGGCTATTTCTGGCTGCTTGACCTGCTGATTGCTGACGGGCGCACCGTCGAGGCGCGGGAGTACGCCGAAAAAATGAAGCATGTGGAGCATTCCTATCACTACGAAATGTACATGGGCTACATTTGCAAGGCGGAATGCGACCTGCCCGGTGCGCTGGACTGGTGGGAAAAGATGACCGCTCACAGCCCGGAAAAATGGATCGTCTGGGCAGAACACGGCAACTGCATGGTAAAGCTCTGCCGTTATGAAGAGGCGATTCTCTCCTACAAAAAAGCCATGCCCATGCGTCCCAGACCCAGATTCTGTGACTGCGAGCAGGCCGTCGCACACATTTATGAAATTCAGGGCAACTATCGGGCTGCCATAGAAATGAACCGTCAGGCTCTGGAGCTTATCCGCGAGGACTGGACCACTGAGGGCGAAACAGTGGATTTCTTCCACCGCGAAATCAGTCGTCTGGAAGAATTGATGCAGTAATACATGAAAACACAAACGGAGAACCGGCACTGTCGCGATGACAACTGCCGATTCTCCGTTTTTTGTTTTCTGTCGCTGTACGTGCATTTTTGCCGGCAGTCACATTCTTCTTATCTGTCTGCCACAAAATCTATTCCTGCTTTTTTTGCCTGACCGCATAAGTCCTTTGTCTGCAGCCGGTATTTTTTGCCGTCTTTGATGAAGTGAGTTCCGCATTGCCTGAATTCAAAGGATACATTTTTGCCGACACATTGCTCTCTGATATCAAGCGCCCATGCATAGTCAAACGGTCTTGCATAACAGTCCGATTCTCCGCCGACAACCACAAGTTCAATATCGTCAAGATAGGGTTCAATATATATTTTTTCAAGCAGCGGCTGGGCAGTAATGCATTTATGTTTTATTGGAAGCGACGCGAACACCGGCAGTTTTCTGTCTGCATTTCTTTGGTTTTCAACAGTGCAGCCCACGACAACGTTTTCGTAGCCATCGCCCCAATCGTCAGGCACGCACCCGGCAAAGCGTTCTATTCGTTTTGTGAGAAAAAGGAATGTGCAGTCCTGTCGCTCTCTGATCATGCGCCAGCATTCTTCACGGCACCCGTCAGCTTCTTCTATCAGAAAATCCGTTGAAAAGCAAAGGTAAATCATCCCTGCTTTCATTTTATGATTTCCGTTTGCCAGCCTTTCGACCGGTTTGTAAAAATCCTTTGTCTTTACAATGTCATTTGTGTTGACGCCTCGTCTGGCATCACCCTTATGTATATAGCAATGCAGACAGCCTTCGCTGCACTTTTTACAGCCTCGCCACGGATTCCATATAGCCATGTTCAAACCTCGCCGGATTACAAGTCAGTAGGTGTTTATATTCTATTCCAAATAAAGCATATCTCAAGTCCGGTCAGGAAAATCAGGAGTCACTCTGATCTGTCCTGAACAGATTGATATAAAAGTCATATGCCGAGGAACATTCTTCTGCCGGCAGGTCTGTTCCTTTAACCAAATAATCAACCGCTTCTTCTTTAGTATATTCCCCCACTCAGGCTGCTGCATGAAAAAATCATAATGCGTTCCCGCGGGTCATTTTTTGCAAACAGATCGCCGCAGACTATCTCATCGTAAAATTCCAGCTCGTTAACCGTCATGAGATATGACACATATTCCTCCGACGGATAGTAAAAAAACAAAAACACTTCTCTCGGATGCTCATAATAGGATTCCAGTATTCTTGCCATCACTTTCCGCAGCAGCTCCACGGAAAAAGGGTTGAAAAAATAAAACCTGCCGACCCTTGCAGGCACCTCGTACTCCTCTGCTCTTGCAAGAACAAATTCCGACCTTGCTCCGGAAAGGGCAGTTTTCCGGTTCTCCAGCGCACTCTTATAAATCCGCCGGTCATATTCAATGCCTATGGTTTCTGCGCCGGTCTGATGGGCCAGAAAAAAATCCACACGGCCTTTGCCGCAGCCATAATCCAGAACCACATCTTTTTTCCGAATCAGCCCGACATTGGCCAATCGTTCCAGAACGGGGTATGGTGTCGCTTCATAAGGATAGCAGGTTTGTCCCGCTTTGGAATCATCCCGTCCCGTTGTTTTGATCTGCAGGAGTTTATCCCAAGAGTTTTCTTTTTCAATCATCATGTAGACCACCCCATAAAGGTGCTTATGTATTAAAGCTAAGTACAGCCGTCGACGATTCGGTCGGCGGCTGCGTTGATTATTTGCGCAAGGCCTTGCGGAGCACAGGAACGATCAGCAGTGCCACGGCGCCGCCAATGAGGGCGGTAAACAGCTGAGGCCAGGAGAAAGTAGCGGGCAGAGCCTTCAGCATGGG
>JAZUOR010000188.1:0-6045 GCA_045604745.1 Acutalibacteraceae bacterium
GTTCTTTCTGGGCAATCCCACCAGCGTGACCCTTGGCGAAAACATGGTGGCACTGGAGGATTATGCCTTCTACGGCTGTGAAAAGCTGGAGTGGGTCAGACTTAATTACGGACTGACCAGTATTGGGAGCCTGTGCTTCAGCGAGTGTGTGAATCTGAAGGAGATCACCATTCCCTCCACTGTCAAAAAAATCCACAGCACAGCCTTCAGCGGCTGCGAGCAGCTGACCATCCATGCGCCGGCCGGCAGCTTTGCTGCCCGGTATGCCGAAAAACATGGCATCAACTGGGTTGATGCTGTCGATTTATTGCCCGCAGCAGACAACTGAGTGCGTATAAAAGCCCCGCCGTGCGTTGTTCATTGTGAACAGGCGCCTGGCGGGGCTTGTGTTTTTTGTTATTTTCCGGCAGCTTCGATATGCTCAAACAGGCCGGGATAGCAGTCGGCAACGGTCATTTTTCTTACCTTGCCGTTTTTGTCGGTGTAGGACAGAATGGACTTTTTTGCCTTTTTGATGATCTGAACGTTTTCCATAGGGATGACAGACACCCGGCGGTAGCGCTCGCCCTTTTTGAGAGGAATATCCAGCTTGTAATCATCAAGCAGGCTGAAAATAAGCGATTCATCGTGGCAGGCCTCAAAGCAGCTGGCGTTGTATCTGCTCTGGCGGATGTTGGAGCGGCTGTCCTTATAGGGAGTGAAGCGGAAGGCATAGAGCTTTCCGTCGGCAGCGTAGAAGCTGCGGAACCATGCGCTCAGCTTGTAGTTCGGGAGCTTCGGGTAGACGAAAATGCCGATGAACCAGCACAGAAAGCCCAGATACAGGGGCACGTCGGCAAAGGCGCTCTCCTTGGGAACAAACTGCTGTCCGAGGAAGAAGAATGCACATCCTGCCAGCACAAAGGCAAACAGGCCGATGTATTTGTGATAGGGCTGGCCGTAGGTCTTGCGGGCACGGGCGTATTCCTCGTCGTAGGCGAAAAGAGCGGTTTCGGCCTCTGCAGGCTGGCTGGCGGTCTGTTCAGCGGTCTGCTCTGCGGTGACTGCTTCAGGATGGTTGTTCATAGATTTACCTCCGTTCGTCTGAGTTTGTGATGTATCTGTCGATTCAGCTCCAATATAACACACCGGAAACATCATGTCAATGGATTGACAATATCCGGTGTCCTGCCGGCGGCATTTTCCGGTTGACAAAAGGATTAAAAATGTTATAATCACAGCGTAAGGCTCCGGTTACTGACGGATGAGCAGGATTACCTGCGTGAAGCCGGAGTTCTATTGATGCCGACCGTCTGGGCAGTTTTGTGTTATGTGCAAAACTGCCCTTTTTTTATTTTCTGACAATACATACTGAAAGGATGAGCCCTGTGGAAAAGTTTGCAGCGGAATGGGAAGGCTTTATTGACGGAGTGTGGTGTGACAGAATCGACGTTCGCGAGTTTATTCAGAAGAACTACACCCCTTACATCGGCGACGAGAGCTTTCTTTCTCAGCCCACCGAGAGAACAAAGCGTCTGCATGCAGAGCTTGAAAAAAAGCTTGCCGAGGAGCGTGAAAAGGGCGGCGTAGTGGGAGTTGACACCCGAACCGTTTCCTCTCTGCTCAATTATCCTGCCGCATATCTTTCAAAGGAAGACGAGCTGATTGTGGGTCTGCAGACCGGCGAGCCGCTTGTGCGCAGCGTCAATCCCTTCGGAGGCATACGCATGGCACGAAGCGCCTGCAAGGCCTACGGCTATGAGCTGAGCGAGGAGATCGAGCGGGAATTCTACTACCGTACCACCCACAACGACGGCGTTTTCCGCGTATATACCGACAGCATGCGCGCCATGCGTCACACCGGAATACTCACCGGTCTGCCCGATGCCTACGGCCGCGGACGCATCATCGGTGACTATCGCCGGGTGGCTCTCTACGGCGTTGATCGCCTTATTGAGGAAAAGAAAAACGATAAATACCAGCTGGGCAGACGCCGCATGACCGAGGAAAACATCCGTCTGTCCGAGGAGCTTTACAAGCAGATAGACTTCCTTGAAAAGCTCAAGGATATGGCAAAGCTGTATGAGTGCGACATCTCCCGCCCCGCTCAGAACGCAAGAGAAGCCATTCAGTGGCTCTACTTCGGTTATCTGGGAGCCAACAAGGAGCAGAACGGCGCCGCCATGTCTCTTGGACGTACCGGCACCTTCATTGACATTTACATCGAGCGTGATATCCGCAGAGGCATTCTCGATGAACAGGGCGCACAGGAGCTCATTGACCAGTTCGTCATGAAGCTGCGCATGATACGCCATCTGCGTACCCCGGAGTACAACGAGCTGTTCGGCGGAGACCCCATGTGGATCACCGAGGCCGTGGGCGGCATGGGCACAGACGGACGTACGCTGGTCACCAAGACCGCCTATCGTTTCCTCCACACTCTCTATGACCTTGGCTGCTCGCCCGAACCCAACCTGACCGTTCTCTGGTCGGACAGGCTTCCGGAGAATTTCAAGAAATACTGCGCAAGGGTTTCCATTCAGACCGACTCCATCCAGTATGAACACGACGACCTCATGCGCCCCATCTACGGCGACGATTACGCCATTGCCTGCTGCGTCAGCGCGATGAAGATCGGCAAGCAGATGCAGTTCTTCGGTGCACGCTGCAACCTGCCCAAGATTCTGCTGATGGCGCTCAACGGCGGCAAGGAGGAAAAATCCGGAATGCAGATCGGTCCGGTCATGCCCGCTGTGGGTGAAGGCGTGCTCGATTATGAGGAAGTGCGCCACCGCCTTGAATACTACATGGGCTGGATCGCCGGCGAGTATGTGGACACCATGAACGTTATCCACTTCATGCACGACAAATATGCCTACGAAAAGCTGCAGCTGGCTCTTCACGACACCGATGTCGAGCGGGTCATGGCCTTTGGTGTTGCGGGACTGTCGGTCATCGTTGACAGCCTTTCGGCGATAAAGCACGCAAAGGTTACGCCGGTGTTTGGTGAAAACGGACTGATAACCGACTTTGTCACCGAGGGCGAATTCCCCACCTACGGCAACGATGACGACCGTGTGGACTCCATCGCCACCGAGCTGCTTGATCGCTTTGTCACCGAGCTGCGCAAGAATCCCACATACCGCGGAGCCATCCACACCCTGTCGGTGCTGACAATCACCAGCAACGTGGTGTACGGCAAAAAAACCGGCACAACTCCCGACGGACGAAAGGCGGGTCAGCCCTTTGCTCCGGGTGCCAACCCAATGCACAACCGGGAAAAGTGCGGAGCACTGGCCTCCCTCAACTCGGTTGCCAAGCTGCCCTACAACTCCTGCCGTGACGGTATCTCCAACACCTTCTCCATCGTGCCTCAGGCATTGGGCAAGGACGAGAGCGAGCGGGTGGATAACCTTGTAAGCATCCTCGGCGGCTACTTTGCCCAGAATGCACACCACATCAATGTCAACGTTCTTGACCGCCAGAAGCTGGTGGACGCCATGGAGAATCCGGAGCTCTATCCCAACCTGACCATCCGTGTGTCAGGCTATGCAGTCAACTTCCACAAGCTGTCAAGAGAGCAGCAGCAGGAGGTTATAAGCCGTACTTTCCACGAAAGTGTGTGAAAAACCGATAACAAATCGTAATATATGAACGGTTATATACATAGTGTTCAGTCAATGGGCACGGTGGACGGCCCCGGCGTGCGTGCCGTGGTGTTCACCGAGGGCTGCCTGCTTCGGTGCGCCTGCTGCCACAACCCGGACACATGGATGCAGAGCGAGGCACATCTGGTTTCATCCGATGACCTTGTCCGCCAGCTGGTGCGTTACTATCCGTACATAAAGGATGGCGGCGTGACCTTTTCCGGCGGCGAGCCCTGCCTGCAGGCGGAGTTTGTACGGGAAACGGCACTCAGGCTGAGGGAGAGAGGGATGCACATAGCCCTTGATACCTGCGGAGAAGTATTCAACTCCGCAGTCGAGCGGCTGCTGGAGGTCACCGACCTTGTGCTGCTGGACGTGAAGATGACCACACCGGAGCAGCACCGCGGCTTCTGCGGCGGAGATCTTGAGCGGGTGCTTGAATTTCTTGCCCGCCTTGAACAGATGGGCAAGGATACGTGGATACGCCATGTTGTGATCCCCGGCATCAACGACACCGAGGAGGATATCGAACGCCTTGCCGCCCTTATACGCCCCTTTGGCTGCATCAAGAGGGTGGAGCTGCTGCCCTTCAGAAAGCTGTGCCTCGAAAAATATGAGACGCTGGGCATTCCCTTTCCGCTGGCAGATACGCCTCAGATGGACGTCGGGCGGTTAAAGGAACTGGAGGAACGACTGAAAAACTTAATGTGAGCAGAAAACCTGTTTCTGCAAAAAGACAGGACTATGAAAAGAGCGCCCTGAAAGCACAAAAGCTTTCAGGGCGCATATAATTGGTACGAAATAAGCGCTCCCGCACATTGCTGATGTGGCGGGAGCGCTGTTTTTTATTGCTGTAAACTTACTTCTCCAGACCCCAGATATCCCGTGCGTAGTCCTTGATGGAACGGTCGGCGGCGAAGATACCGGCGTTGGCGATGTTGATGAGGCTGCTGCGGTTCCAGCGGGTACGGTCGTTGTAGAACGCAGTCATGTCGCGCTGGGCACGGCAGTAGTCGTTGAAGTCGGCAAGAACCATGTAACGGTCGGTGGTCAGCAGGTTCTGGGCGATGTCGTCAAAGGAGCAGCCCTTGAAGCCGGTCTTCAGACCGTCGATGGCGCGGCGCAGGGTGTCGTTGCTGTTGTAGAAGTCGATGGGATGGTAGCCGCGGGCACGCAGCTCGTTGGCCTGGTCGGTGTACATGCCGAAGATGACGATGTTGTCGTCACCCACAGCGCGGTGGATCTCCACGTTGGCACCGTCCTCGGTGCCCAGAGTGAGAGCGCCGTTGAGCATGAACTTCATGTTGCCGGTGCCGGAGGCCTCGGTTCCTGCAAGGGAGATCTGCTCGCTGATCTCGCTGGCGGGCATGAGCATCTCGGCGACGGTCACGCGGTAGTTTTCAAGGTAAACCACCTTGAGTTTGTCCTGTACACGGGGATCGTTGTTGATAACGTCGGCCATGTAGCAGATGAACTTGATGATCTGCTTGGCAAAGAAGTATCCGGAAGCGGCCTTTGCACCGAAGATATAGGTCTTCGGGGTGTAGGGAGCGTTGGGATTCTCAAGCAGCCACTGATACTCGGAGAGAATGTGCAGGGCGTTGAGGTGCTGACGCTTATACTCGTGTAGGCGCTTGACCTGTACGTCGAAGATGGAGTCCACGTTCAGCTCCTGACCGGTCTGATTCTTCACGTACGCCGCCAGGCGCTCCTTGTTTTTGCGCTTGATCGCCATAAACTCGCGGCGTGCCTCGGGATCGTCCGCATAAGGCGCCAGTTTGGACAGATTGGACGCGTCCAGCACGAAATCGTCGCCGATGCGGTCGCTGATGAACTTGGTCAGGTCGGGGTTGGCCTGGCACAGCCAGCGGCGATGGGCAATGCCGTTGGTAACGTTGGTGAATTTCTCGGGGTGGATGCTGTACGCCTCGGGGAACACGGTATCCTTAACGATCTCGCTGTGCAGCTGGGATACGCCGTTGACCGAGTGGCAGGTGGCCACGCACAGATTCGCCATCTTGATCAGACCGTAGCTGATGATGGCCATACGGCTGACCTTATTGCTGTCGCCGCCGGTGGCCGCCATCATCTCCTCGGAGAAGCGGCGGGTGGTCTCCTGCACGATCTGATAGATACGGGGCAGGCGCTGACGGAACAGATCCTCCGGCCAGCACTCCAGCGCCTCCGCCATCACCGTGTGGTTGGTGTAGGCAAAGGTGTTGGTAACAATGTGCCATGCGTGATCCCAGCCGTAGCCGCAATCGTCGAGCAGAATACGCATCAGCTCCGGAATTGCCAGTGTCGGGTGGGTGTCGTTGATATGGATGGCAACCTTTTCATGCAGATTGTCCAGTGTACCATATACATTCATGTGGGTGTCAACAATATCGCCCACGGATGCTGCACACAGGAAGTACTG
>JAZUOR010000189.1:0-2205 GCA_045604745.1 Acutalibacteraceae bacterium
CCTGACCGTGATTGGCCAGGGCGTTTTTGCATGTGCAGCGAGTTAGTGAATGGTTGACATTCACATGTGTCGATGAGTATAATAAAGCTATATTTAAGTGGAACAATCAGGCGATATTGGAGGTAAAAATATGAAAAAGAAAGCTGATTGGGAAAAAATCGGGGCGATCGCAGGAGTGCTTTCGCTTTTGGTGGCGGTGTTCGGATTCACAATCAGGTGTGATATCTGTTCGCATCCGGAAGATCCCATATATCCCGAAAAACAAGTGATAGAGGAGCAGATGCCGGAGGACGATAAAGAACAGAAAGTGCAGGGTGAATTTGAGGATAATTTAATAGCCGTTTTATCGGAAGGCGAATACTTCACACTTGGAAGTTATGAGCAGGACGGAAATCAGACCAACGGCCCTGAACCGATAGAGTGGCGCGTGCTTGACGTACGCGAAGATGGAAGTGCGCTGGTAATTTCGAAATATTCTCTGGATGCGTTGGCATACAATGAAGAAGAGGACATTATCACCTGGGAGGAGTGTACTCTTCGAAACTGGCTGAACGACGATTTTTATTACTCTGCTTTCAGCAGCGATGAGAGACAGAAAATAACGATTTCTGATGTCAGAAACCCCGATAATACGGAATATGGTAAGAATGGAGGTTCTGATACAAAGGATCATATATTCTGCCTTAATATTGACGAGGCAAAAACATACTTCCATGGCGACAGTGACAGGGAGTGCGCTCTGACTAAATATGCAAGAACAAATGCAACAAGAAATGATGATGATTCTTCAAATGTTGGCGCATGGTGGCTTCGGTCTCCGGGAAGCCATGGCAGCTATGCTGCGTATGTGAAGAAGAGCGGCTCAATCAATGACGCTGGAAATAGCGTGAGTTATGTTAGAATTGCAGTCCGTCCTGCTTTTGTCTATGACCCTAATGCGTGATCTGAAGTTCATTGATTGCGTGTGACAACAAGTGACTCTGGAGATCGGTATACAGAATCTGAATTTTTAGTATTTATAAAAAGAGAGATAACAATGGATTTTTTCAACGTCAGCAATCCGCCGGGAAACGGATTTGAGCTTTTCGACATAACCCACTGTTCATGGCTTTTGGGTACAGCGGTGTGTGCAGCTGTGCTGTGCATCATACACCGCAGACTGACTGCTGTCGGGCGCCGGCGTATGCAGCGAGCACTTGGACTTACCCTCATAGGCATATACGCCGTCAAACAGCTTATTCTGGCTATACAGGGCGAGTATGACATAGGTTATCTTCCGCTGCACCTGTGCGGCATGTCGGTGTACATCGAGACTATAGACTGTCTGTTCCCGACGAAATTCACAAGGGAGCTGTGCTATGCCGTCAGCATGCCCGGCGCACTGGTAGGCATGCTGTACGCCAACTGGACAGCATATCCTTTCTTCACCCTGATTCACATTACCAGTTTTGTGCTGCACGGCCTGATGGTGGTCTATCCGCTGCTTGCCGTTACAGGCGGCGATCACCGACCGCATCTGCGTCGACTGCCGCTGTGCTTTGCTTTTCTTGCTGTGGTCAGCGTACCGGTGTACTTTTTTAACCGGCGTTTCGGTACCAATTATATGTTCCTCAGTGAGCCATCTCCGGGCTCGCCTCTGGAGTGGTTTGAGGACTGGTTCGGGAATCCCGGTTATCTGTTTGGTTTTGTAATAATGATAGCGCTGGTGTGGCTGATAATGTACCTTCCCTTTGCGCTCACAGAAAAGAAAAAAGCTGAAGCTGATTCTATGTGATAAGCAATAAATTACAGGCGGGCTGCCGTTTGATTGGCAGCCCGCCTCAGACTGTCGAAAAAACTTCAGAAGTGAAACATGAAGTTTGGGTCAAGCCTTTTCAAAGGCTTGCAGTTTCCAAAGGCAGAGCCTTTGGGCGCTCTCCGCAGAGAGCGAAATATACTCTTCGATCAAAACCGTTGCGATCGCGCAACGGCCGCAGGAAGGTAGTCAAAACAGTCCAGTGGACTGTTTTGATGTAGGGAACCCTCGGCGGGGGTTCCCTGTATCGTCCGAAAGGACGATGGATAGCTTACAAATTTGTACAATGTTTCGACTAATGGTACAAAACAGACTATTTCTACAAGGTGAGCGCGGCCCATCACATCGGGCCGGGACTGTTGTCATACAGAAGACTATTGTCCCATTTTTATGCTGATCTCGCCAGAACA
>JAZUOR010000190.1:0-3663 GCA_045604745.1 Acutalibacteraceae bacterium
GGCGGCATCATTCGTCCCGGCTACAGCAAAGAGGCCGACGAGCTGAGAGACGATATGAGCGGAGGCAAGGACTTCATTGCACGGGTCGAGGCTTCCGAGCGTGAAAGAACCGGCATACCAAAGCTGAAGGTAGGATACAACCGTGTCTTCGGCTACTATATAGAGATCACCAACTCCTACAAGGATCAGGTTCCTCAGGAATACATACGCAAGCAGACGCTTACCAACTGCGAACGATACATCACTCAGGAGCTCAAGGAACTTGAGGGACGTGTGCTGGGCGCTCAGGATCGGCTCTTCAAGCTGGAATATCAGCTCTTTGATGAGGTTCGTTCGATCGTGGCAGCTCAGCTGGAGCGTGTGCAGAGGACGGCAGCGGCTGTGGCACGGCTGGATGTGCTGTGCTCCTTTGCCGGTGTGTCGGTGAGCAACCGCTACACCCGTCCGGTGGTCAACACCTCCGGCAGAATCATTCTCAGCGAGTCCCGCCATCCGGTGGTGGAGGCGCTGCTGGATGTGCCTTTTGTGCCCAACGACGTGACGCTGGACAACGGCGACAACCGTGTGGCTATCATCACCGGCCCCAACATGGCAGGTAAATCCACCTATATGCGCCAGACCGCACTCATTGTGCTCATGGCTCAGGCGGGCTGCTTCGTGCCGGCGACCTCTGCCGAGATCGGCGTGGTGGACGGCATATATACCCGTGTGGGAGCATCGGACGACCTTTCCACCGGCAAATCCACCTTCATGGTGGAGATGAGCGAGGTAGCGGATATCCTTAAAAACGCAACCGAAAACAGTCTGCTCATCCTTGACGAGATCGGACGCGGAACCTCCACTTTTGACGGCATGAGCATTGCCCGCGCCGTCCTTGAATGTGCTGCCGACCGCCGCCGTCTGGGAGCAAAGACCATGTTTGCTACCCATTATCACGAGCTTACCGTTCTTGAGGACACCATGAAGGGTGTCAAGAATTACAATATTGCCGCCAAGAAGCACGGCGATGATATAATCTTCCTGCGCCGCATAGTCCGGGGCGGTGCCGACGACAGCTACGGAATTGAGGTGGCAAAGCTTGCCGGCGTTCCCGATTCGGTCATAAAGCGCGCAAAGGTGGTGCTCAAAGAGCTTGAGTCGGGAAAAGTGCAGACGGCTCCGTCGCACTCAGGCGAACAGATGACCATGTCCTTTACTCCTCCGGGCGAACAGGAGGCAGTCATACGGCTCAAGCAGCTGGATGTAAACAGCCTGACACCCATGGAGGCGATAGGGATACTTGACAAACTGACCAGGATGGTCAAGGAGTAAACACAGGCAGAATATCTGCCGCTAATTAAAGCGTGAAAGGAGAGAAAGCCGTGGGCAAGGTCAATGTGCTGGACAAACACACCGCCGAGCTGATAGCAGCCGGTGAAGTGGTGGAACGTCCTTCGTCCGTAGTCAAGGAACTGGTGGAGAATGCCATAGATGCCGGAGCAAAAGCGGTCACTGTTGAGATCAAATCCGGTGGAGTGCGCTATATGCGCATCACCGATGACGGTGAGGGCATTGACCGCGAGGATGTCCCCAAGGCTTTTCTCCGTCATGCAACCAGTAAAATATCAAAGGGCGAGGATCTTGACTCCATTGCTACTCTCGGCTTCAGAGGTGAGGCGCTGGCGTCCGTTGCGGCCGTTGCCAGAGTGGAGCTGATAACCGCCACCTCGTCCGACGAGCCGGGCACCCACTACGTCATTGAGGGCGGCGAGGAAAAGGATCATTCCGAGTGCGGCTGTGCCCGCGGAACCACCATTGTGGTGCGTGACCTGTTTTTCAACACACCGGCACGCCTTAAATTTCTGAAAACCGATGTCAAGGAGGGCGTGGCGGTGGCCTCCCTGCTTGACCGTCTGGCGCTGTCACATCCGGAGGTGGCCTTCCGTCTTGTGCGGGAGGGCAAACAGACTCTCGTTACGCCCGGTGACGGCAAGCTTGCCTCTGCGGTATATGCTGTGTTTGGCCGGGAGTTTTATGAAGGACTTATTCCGGTCAGCTATACTTCGGGCGGTGTGAAGGTTGAGGGCTTTATCTGCAAGCCTACTGAATCACGCCCCAACAGCGTCATGCAGACCTTTTTCATCAACGGTCGCTACTGCCGCAGCAAGACCATGCAGGCGGCCATAGAGGCTGCCTACAAGGGCTCGATCATGGTGGGCCGCCATCCGGCCTGTGTGCTGTATACCACTATCGACTGCTCGGCGGTGGATGTAAATGTCCATCCGGCAAAGCTGGAGGTGCGCTTTACCAATGAAAAGCCCATCTTCGACGCAGTTTACGGGGCGGTGAAAAGCACCCTGAACACCTGCAATGCCCGCCGGGAAATACAAATCGGGAAGGGACGACCGGATCCGTCTCTCTTTGCGCCGCCCCAGCCCGAAGCACCTGTGCAGGCAACCATCGCGCAGGCAATGAAGGCGCAGCCGGCCAATGCGCAGCCATCAATGCCTCAGTCCGTTGTACCGGCACGTCCGGCACAGACGGTCATGCCGGAGGGAATTCCGGCTTCCGGAGCAAAACCGGACGCAGGAGTTACAGACAGAATGCCTGTGCAGCCGGAGTACGGTTCTCGGCCGCTTACCATGAAGGATTCCGGGCTGGGCACGATCATCCGCGAACGGGAGCATGGACGGTCTGTCATACGTCCCAAGGGAAACATTGACATTACTGCCGACGAGCTGCCGGATGATCGTCCGATGGTGCCCGAAAGACCGCAGTTATCGGAAAAACCGGCAGAATACGTAATAACTGACGACAATAATACCGAAAGTATTGAAAATCTTCCTGCAGAAGTGACGCAGCAGGCGGAAACCGCAGAGGAGGCCGCCGAGCCGAATCCGTTTGCCGCGGCTGAGGAAGAGCTGCCTTTTTACCGTATTGCAGGAGAGGTATTTGACACATATATCCTGCTGGAGTCGGGCGACGAGATGGTCGTAATTGACAAGCATGCTGCTCACGAGCGGCTGATATATGAGCAGCTCAGGCGGAACATGCCGGGCGGAGCCGCACAGATGCTTCTTGAGCCGGTGGCTGTGACGCTGGACAAGCTGCACTGTGAAGCTCTTCTTGAAAACATCGGGCTGCTGGAAAAGGCCGGATTTGAGATAGAAGAATTCGGACCGGGCACAATTCTTGTACGCTCGGCGCCGATGATGATCGGAGCCGATGAGATTGCCGGTGCGGTGGAGGAAATCGCCGGCAATCTGGGAGTAAAAAAGGACGCTCTGGTCACCGAGCGGATGGATCACGCCCTGCATACCGTTGCCTGCCGTGCCGCCATCAAGGGCGGAGACCGCAGCAGCAAGGAGGAGCTGGCGGCGCTGGTCGCCCGGCTGATGGCCAATCCGGAAGTGCGCTACTGTCCCCACGGACGGCCCATATACACGGTCCTCAAGCGCCGTGAGCTGGAAAAGAGCTTCGGACGGATTCAGTAAGGAAAATACGCATGAATGAAAAGACAAGACTTGTCGCGGTGGTAGGCCCCACTGCTTCGGGCAAGACCTCCCTCGCGGTGCAGCTGGCACACCGGCTTAACGGCGAGGTGGTGTCCTGCGATTCGATGCAGATATATCGCGGAATGACCATCGCCACGGCGGCGCCCACTCCCTCGGATCAGGAGGGCAT
>JAZUOR010000191.1:0-7500 GCA_045604745.1 Acutalibacteraceae bacterium
GTCTGGCGCTTGCATCACCGCTGTCGGCATTCCAGTCGTAATAGCGATAGCCCCTTTCTCCAACTTCCTTTGTCAGCTTTGTCATGATGCCTTTGCAGTAATCACGGCTTACCTTGTTGCTGCCTCCTCCCGGAAAGCGCATGATATTGGAATGCACCCCGGTCACTTTCTCCACATAATCCGAGAGCTTCTCAAGGTCGTTGAAAAACGCCTTGCTGCTCCGGTAGATGGCTGAATAATCATGGGTGTAGCTATGAAGGGCAATAGTATGCCCTCTGTCAACTATATCCTTGTAGGTTGATTCATAGCCCGACCGGTAAATAACAAAGAACGTTCCCTTGATTCCATAGCTGTCAAGGATATCAAGTATTTTACCCGTGTTTCCGGAGGGACCGTCGTCAAAGGTGAGATATGCCTTTTTACCGCTGCCGGCAGACGGCGCGGTTGAAGGAGCAGTTGTAGTTGTGGTGGTCGTGGTGGTGATTGTTCCTCCGGAAAGGAATGTGTCAACTACATACGAAGATACAGCACCCTCAAGCCCGAAAACATATGTATTCACCGGTTCTCTGCCGGTAAGATATTCGTAGGCTCCCGGCACTGAGCTGCGGCTGCTGAGAAGCATGACAGGAATGGCTTTGCGGGCGGCAAAGGCTCCTCCGGACAGGGCATCGGGGAAGTTTTCGCCCGACGCTATGGCAATATCCGTACCGCAGAGCAGCTCACTGTATTTTCTGTTGACGGCAAGCGAGGTCAGATACCGGTCATCGCCCATGATGCGCTCCACCTTGGTCACGCCTGCGCCGCAAAGGGTCAGCTCAACCCGGTCCGGAATCACCGCACGTCCTCCTACAACCACAGCGCGGCTGACGCCTGACGCACTGATGTACTCAAGCTCAGACAGAGGCATCTCTCCGTTGGGGTCGGCGTACAGAATCGGCTGGCGCAGGACTCCTGCCGCAGGACTGACTGAAAGTGCATCGGGGAAATTCACGCCGCTCACAATGAAAAACTCATCCGGCAGCGCACCAAGCTCTGCCATCCTGCCGGCAATGGCTGCTGCGGTGCCGTAACGGTCACTTCCGCACACGCGCTCCACATACAGTCCGCGCTGCGTGAGCGCCGAGGCAAACCCGCTGCTCACGGATTTTTCGCCGCCGATGATGAACACATTGCGCGCTCCAAGGCGCTCCAGCTGAGCAAGAACGTCCGGTTCAGGAAGCTCACCGCCGGTCAGCAGCACAGGTGCATCCAGAACCGCCGCCAGCGGCACTCCTGCCATTGCATCCGGATAGGCATACCCGTTGGCTATTATTACAGATTCAGCTTCCTTGTCTTTCCAGCCTGCATCACTAATGCTCAGTGAGGTCTGAATACGGTCTTTTCCTCCCAGCCGCACGCTGCCCGATGACGCTGAAGCGGTACCTGCGTTGAACACAAAAGCAGTAAGAGCTGTCAGCAGACAGACCAGCACCGACAGCGACAGGGAGTTGGTTCTTTTTTTCATTGTAATATTATCCTTCCATACACACGCAAATGCACGTAAGCGCAGAAACAGTCTGAGCCCGGTTTACCGGAGCACCAACACAATTCCGGGCTTTTCCACAAAATTATACCGTACATAACAGCTTTGCGCAATGAGCTGCTGAAAATAAAAATGCTCCGGAGGCTGTCCCGCACAGCTTATTCGCTGATGCGGTAACATATATGACAAAAATAACATTCTTGTTTATTGCAAACGATGATTTTGTGTGATATTATTTGGTATACCGTGGTGTATGTTCTGTCACTTCGGTCATGCCAACTAAGAAGAAGAAAAAGAAAGGGATCAATTTATGAAAAGAACATTATGCATGCTTCTGGTGCTGGCTCTCATGCTTTCTGTATGCGTCGGATGCATCGCCTCCGAGCAGCCTGTTTCTGATGATGTCAGTACAGTATCCGACAGCGCAGTATCTGACAGCGTTGTCTCCGACAGCACTGCGGTCGAAGACGAGCCTGTAGTCCCCAACGTTTACGACGACGGCAGAGCCCGTCCCTCCTCCTGCGGTCAGCTGCAGGTCATCGACGGCAAGCTGTGCTCTGAGAGCGGTGAGCCGGTCATGCTGCGCGGCGTGAGCTCCTACGGCATGGCTACTGCCGAATCCTTCATCAACAACGATCTTTTCATGGAGCTTTCCCGCGATGTCGGCATCAACATCTTCCGTCTGGCTCTGTACACCACCGGTACCGGCATCGTCGGCTACTGCACCGGCGGCGACCAGAACCGTCTGAAGCAAACCGTTTACAACGGTGTCGAGTACGCCAGGAATCAGGATATGTATGCCATGATCGACTGGCATGTCCTGCGCGACGAAGACCCCAACATCTATATTGAGGAAGCCAAGCTGTTCTTTGCGGAAATGGCTGAGAATCTCTGTGATTACAACAACGTGATCTACGAGATCTGCAACGAACCCAACAACGTTGACTGGGCAACCGTCAAGCAGTACGCCGATGTCATTATCCCCATCATCCGTGAGCGTGATCCCGATTCTCTTATCATTGTCGGCAATCCCGACTGGTCCAAGGACCTGACCTCTGTCATGGCCGATCCTCTGGATTATGAAAACATCATGTACACCTTCCACTTCTATTCCGCCTCCCACGGTGAGGAGTGGCGCACTCTGGTCGAAAACGCAAGTCAGAGCGGTCTGCCCATATTCGTTACCGAATACGGTGTCACTGCCGCCAGCGGCGGTTTCCCCAGAGATCTCGAAGCAGCCGATGTGTGGATCGACCTGCTTGAGCGCGAAAACATCTCCTACTGCATGTGGTCCTTCTCCAGCGTTGCCGAGCCCTGTTCCGCTCTCAAGCGCACAGTTCTCAAGTACAGCGGCTATACCGAAGAGGATTACACCGAAACCGGTCTGTGGCTGCTTGAAACCATCGCAAAGCACACCGGTCAGTGAGCAGTAAATCAATCGCTTTTTGCCAGTGCCGACGGTACCGCCCATCGGCACTGGCTATTCTTATTACAAAACCGGTAGCCGTGCGCTTATCCTGTTCTCTCTATGACACAGGATTGACAGATAATTGATTATTACCCAAAAGCTGACGCTAATTTTATGCATCGTTGGAAAACTTTACTATTGCACATTGCTAAAGTGTGTGTTAAAATTTAGAAAAACCAAGGAGAGACTGCCATGACTACCGTTATGCGCACAACCGAATACAGCTATTTTAGCTTTATCAGCTTTACCGGCTTTACCGGCAAGGCTTTTTTCGGTTGGAACAATGCGGGTGTCAAGTAAAATAACGGTTTTTCCGGAATTTTTTAGTATTTCACGCCCGCAGCAAAACATGCTGCGGGTTTTATTTTTTGTCAGCGACCGTAATCTAAAGCATTTGAAAACGGCGCGGGAAAGGAAATCATTATGATAGTCGTGCTCAAAAGAAATCCTAATCAGACCCAGCTTGACTACCTCATCAACTGGCTGGAAAGCAAGAACATCCAGATTCACACCAGCGTCGGTAATTCCCACCTGATACTCGGACTGGTAGGCGACACCTCCAAGCTGGATGCCGATCTCATTTCGGCACTGGATATTGTTGAAGACGTAAAACGCGTTCAGGAGCCCTATAAAAACGCCAACCGCAAATTTCATCCCGAAGAAACCATCATCAAAGTAGGCAACACCCAGATAGGCGGCGGCAATCTCACGCTGATGGCCGGTCCCTGCTCGGTGGAGACCGAAGAGCAGATGATAGCGGTGGCTCAGGCTGTGAAGGCAAGCGGCGCTACCTTCCTGCGCGGCGGAGCTTTCAAACCCCGTACCTCTCCCTATGCTTTCCAGGGTCTGGGCGCTGAGGGCCTGCGTCTGCTCAAGCTGGCAAAAGAGGTCACCGGTCTGCCCATCGTAACCGAGATCATGGAAATCTCCCAGCTGCCGCTGTTTGACGATGTTGATGTCATTCAGGTCGGAACCAGAAACATGCAGAACTTCAACCTGCTCAAGGAGCTGGGCGCACAGAAAAAGCCGGTCATGCTCAAGCGCGGAATGTCCGCCACCTACGAAGAATGGCTGATGAGCGCCGAATATGTCATGTCCGAGGGCAACGAGAATGTCATTCTCTGCGAGCGCGGCATCCGCACCTATGAAACCTACACCCGCAACACCCTTGACATCGCCGCTATCCCCGTGCTCAAGCAGCTTTCCCACTTCCCGGTGATTGTTGACCCCAGCCATGCCACCGGCAAATCGGCTCTGGTACCTACCATGGCTATGGCGGCTGTTGGCGGCGGCGCTGACGGTCTTATCATTGAGGTGCACAACGATCCGGCACACGCATGGTGCGACGGTCCCCAGTCCCTCAATCCTGTTGCCTTTGACAAGCTTTCACGCAAGCTGCTTGCCATGAAGGACTTCATGAATCAGCTGGACAAGGAAGACTGAGCCTTACAGATAACGCTCTCCTGAGAAAGGAATGACTTCATAATGAATATAGCAGTGATCGGCCTGGGTCTGATCGGCGGCTCGCTTGCAAAGAGCATCAAAGCCCGCACCTCCCACGCCGTATACGGCTCTGACATAAACGACGAAACCATGCTGCTCGCCCGCCTGAGCGGTGCCATTGACGGCGAGCTCAACGATGAAAATCTCGGACAGTGCGACGTTATACTGATTGCGCTGCGTCCGGCGGCAGCAATACAGTGGCTGAGCGAACACGCCGACGTTATTCCTCAGAGTGCTGCCGTCATCGACATGTGCGGCATCAAGCGCACTGTGTGCAAGCCCATGTCAGCCATTGCAGCAAAGCACGGCTTTTCCTACATCGGCGGCCACCCCATGGCAGGTAAGGAACGAGGCCGGTTCATAAACGCCGCCGACACACTTTTTGTGGGTGCGCCGATGATCCTTACTCCCGACGAACGTACCACTCCACAGCTGCTGGAGACTCTTGAGAAGCTCTTTACCGACATCGGCTTTGCCCGGATGGTGTATACCACTCCGGACGAGCACGACCGCATTATAGCCTACACCTCCCAGCTGGCACACATCACTTCCAGCGCATACATAAAGTCTCCGGAAGCACAGCGCCAGCGCGGTTTTTCCGCCGGCAGCTACCGTGATATGACCCGCGTTGCCCATCTGGACGAGGACATGTGGACCGAGCTGTGTATCGCAAACGCCGATTATCTTACCGAACAGACCGAACTGCTGGCCGCCCATCTGCAGGAATACATCAGCGCACTCAAAAACCGTGACGAAGATGCGCTGAGAGAGCTGTTCCGCGACGGACGTGAAAAGAAGGCCAGCGCAGGAGGCAACTGATGAATATTTACAGCACAGTTCGCGTCAATGTTGGTGCCGGCTACGACGTCACCATCGGACGCGGTATACATGACCGGTGCGGAGAAACGCTCGCACCACTGCTGAGCACCCGCCGGATAGCTGTCGTTACCGATTCCAATGTCAAGCCTCTTTATCTTGACCGTGTGGTTTCCTCGCTTCAGACAGCAGGATTTACGGTCACATCCTTTGCCTTTGAGGCGGGAGAGCAATCCAAAAACATTTCCACACTGAGCGACATACTTGAATTCTTCGCTTCATCCGGTCTGACCCGTAAGGACTGCGCCATTGCCCTTGGCGGCGGCGTTGTGGGCGACATCACCGGCTTTGCCGCCGGCTGCTACATGCGCGGCATAGACTATATCCAGATGCCTACCACACTGCTTGCTGCCATTGATTCATCTGTTGGCGGAAAGACGGCAATCGACCTTGGTGCAGGCAAAAACCTCGCCGGACTGTTCATTCAGCCCCGCGCAGTGCTGTGTGATGTTGACTGTCTTTCCACCCTGTCCCCGGAGCTTATCGCTGACGGTTCTGCCGAGGCGGTAAAAACCGGTGTGCTTGGCGACAGCGAGCTGTTTTCCATGTTTGAAAATGGCACTGCCATTGCTCACCCTGAGGAGGTCATCTCCCGGTGTGTGCGCTACAAGGCGTGGGTAGTGGAACAGGATGAGAAGGAAACCGGTCTGCGCAAGCTGCTCAATCTCGGTCACACTCCCGCACATTCCATCGAAAAGCTGAGCGGCTACGAAATCAGTCACGGACGCGCGGTGGCCATGGGACTTGGTATCATGGCACGCGCAGCAGCCGCCCGCGGATGCTGTCCGGCGCGGACTGCCCGGCGCATACAGAGTGCACTTGAAAACTGCGCTCTGCCAGTCACCACCGACTACACGGCAGAGGACATGGCACGCATCGCCGCCTCAGACAAAAAGCGTACTGCAACCGGCGTGAGCGTGGTTCTTCCCCGCGAAATAGGCGACTGCATCTTCGAGGAGATCAGTCTTGACCAACTCGGCGGATTGTTTGCCGCAGGAATGGAGCCGATGGAATGATACGTACCGGAACCGTAATGCACATCGATCCCTGCCCACTGCAGGGCAGCATTCCCTCTATACCGTCGAAATCGGATGCCCACCGGCAGCTCATCGCAGCTGCACTTGCCGACCGTGACACCATACTGACACTGAACGGCGGCTCTCAGGATATTTTCGCCACCATTGACTGCCTGCGTGCCATAGGCGCACGCATTGAGCAGAACGATGGCAGTATCACGGTATCACCCGTATCCAAGCCTGCTGTACACCCGCTGCTGGATTGCTGTGAAAGCGGCTCCACCCTGCGCTTTATGCTGCCGGTGGCGGCTGCGATTTGCGACAGTGCAGCTTTTACCGGAAAAGGACGTCTGCCCGATCGACCCATCGGCGAGCTGTGCGTCGCCATGAGTGCAAACGGCGTTGAGTTTTCCGGCGACCGGCTTCCTCTGGAGATAAAAGGAAGACTGCGCGGCGGCGTTTACCGTCTGCCCGGCGGCATAAGCTCACAGTACATCACCGGCATGCTGCTGGCTCTGCCCTGTACAGGCGAAGACAGCGAAATTGTGCTGACCGACACGCTGCGCTCGGCAGCCTACGTGGATATCACCCTGAACGTGCTTGAACGATACAGAATAGACGTCAGACGAACGGACAGCGGCTTTTTCATTCCCGGAGGCCAGCATTACATCTCTCCCGGAGCAGCAGAAGTTGACGGCGACTGGTCAAACGGAGCTTTCATCCTTGCCTGCGGAGCTGTTGGCGGCAGGGTAACCGTCACCGGCTTACGCTCCGATTCCCCGCAGGGCGACCGAGCTGCGGTTGACCTGCTGAGCAAAATGGGCGCCAGGGTTGAGGTGACCGGCGACAGCGTCACTGTATCTCCCGGCAGACTGTGCGGCTGTGAAATCGACATTGACCCCACTCCCGATCTGCTGCCTGCGCTGGCAGTGGTCGCGGCGTTTGCCGAAGGCACCACCCGATTTGTCAACGGTGCACGACTGCGCATCAAGGAAAGCGATCGCCTTTCCGCCTGTGCAGGACTGATACGTGACCTTGGCGGCAAAGCCGAGGAGACGGCCGACAGTCTGACCGTTTACGGCACCGGCCTTACCGGCGGCACTACAGACGGCTGC
>JAZUOR010000192.1:0-7665 GCA_045604745.1 Acutalibacteraceae bacterium
AAGACAAAAAGGATGTCAACATCCGTCTTGCATTCTGCTTTCCGGACAGCTACGAGATCGGTATGTCCCACCTGGGCATAAAGATTCTCTATTCGCTTTACAACGAAGTGCCGGATGTATGGTGTGAGCGTGTTTTTGCCCCATGGCCTGATATGGAGGCCATCATGCGTGAGCATTCCATTCCTCTGTACGGTCTTGAAAGCGGTGATGCCATAACCGACTTTGACTTCATCGGATTTACCATGCAGTACGAGCTCAGCTATTCCAATGTTCTGAACATGCTTGAGCTTGCCAATGTAAAGCTGCTTGCCTGCGAGCGTGCAAACGACGACCCGATTATCGTTTGCGGCGGTCCATGTGTCTGCAACCCCGAACCTCTTGCGGATTTTGTGGATATCTTCAGTCTTGGCGAAGGCGAAGAGGTCAGCATAGAAATGTTCGACCTTTATCGCAGATGCAAAGCAGAGGGCTTTGACCGGAAAAAGTTCCTTCGCATGGCCGCCGATATTCCCGGACTGTATATACCCTCCCTCTACGATGTTTCTTACAACGATGACGGCACTATCAGCGCATTCACACCCAAAGACGGCGCCCCTGAAAAGATTCAGAAACGGATAGTTCAGGATTTTGACAAGGCCTACAGGCTTGAGAACATCATAGTTCCGATGACCGAAATCGTTCACGACCGGGTTGTAGGCGAAATCTTCCGCGGCTGCATCCGCGGCTGCCGGTTCTGTCAGGCAGGCTATATCTATCGTCCGGTCAGAGAGCGCAAGCCGGACACCATCAACGCCATGTGCCGCAGTCTTTGCGAAAACACCGGCTACGACGAAATCTCCCTGTCTTCCCTGAGCACCAGCGACTATACACAGCTTTCCGAGCTTCTTGACAGGATGCTTGACTGGACCGAAAAGAACAAGGTCAGCATTTCCGTTCCCTCGCTGCGTGTGGACGGATTCTCCGCCGAGCTTACCGAAAAGCTCAGAAAAGTACGCCGCGGCGGTCTTACCTTCGCACCGGAAGCCGGTACACAGCGTCTGCGCGACGTTATCAACAAGAACGTAACCGAGCGCGAGCTGTACAATACCTGCCGCACTGCATTCCTTGGCGGCTGGAACAGCGTCAAGCTCTATTTCATGCTTGGTCTGCCCACCGAGACGGACGAAGACGTTCAGGGCATTGCAAAGCTTTCCCAGATGGTTGTTGATACATACTACGAAAATCCGGATCGCCCCAAGGGCAAGGCAGTCAGCGTTTCTTCCAGCGCATCTACCTTTGTTCCCAAGCCCTTCACACCGTTCCAGTGGGAGCCGCAGATCACAATTGACGAAATACACCGCCGCCAGAAGGTGCTTCAGCAAAGTGTCACAAGCCGCAAGATATCACTGAGCTGGCACGACGCTAACACAAGCTTTCTTGAAGCGGTATTCGCCAGAGGCGACCGCCGTCTGGGCGCTGTTCTGCTGAAAGCCCATGAGCTTGGCTGCAAATTTGACAGCTGGGAAGAATTTTACGATCTGGAAGTGTGGCGCAGGGCCTTTGATGAATGCGGAGTAGACCCGGCCTTCTACGCCAACCGCACGCGAAGCTACGACGAGATCCTCCCCTGGGATCATATTGACTTCGGCATCTCCAAGCAGTTCCTTATCAACGAGCACAAGAAAGCAATGCTCGCCCAGACCACACCCAACTGCCGCGAAAAATGTGCAGCCTGCGGTGCCGCTGCTTTGACAGGAGGTAAATGCAGTGTTCTCAATTAGAATGTTTTTTGAAAAGAGCGGATCGGCAATCTACATCTCCCATCTTGATTTAATGCGCTGCTTTGAGCGCTGCATCCGACGCGCCGGCATTCCCCTGTGGTACACCGAGGGCTTCAATCCGCGCCCGTTTCTCACCTTTGCCCTTCCCCTTTCGCTGGGTATCACCGGACTGAATGAATCGGTGGATCTCAGATTGGTTGAGGATATGCCGCTTGACGAAGTGCAGAGCCGCATAAACAACTGTCTTCCCGCCGGCATCAGAATCACATCTATCAGCGAACCGGTCAGGAAAAATACCGCCATCGCTGCTTCAATTTACGATATCAAAGCTGCCTGCGCAGGTGTTGATGCACCCTCACTTTGCGAACGCCTCAATGCGTTCCTTTCACAGGACAGCATTATTATCACCAAGCTCAATAAGAAAAAGAAACCCGTTGAAAGCGACCTCAGTCGTTTCATCAAAGCTTTTTCCGCATCCGCCGACAGCGATTCAGTCCGCCTGAATATTACCCTCTCCTCCGGATGCACCGAAAACTGCAACCCTGCACTTGTGCTTGATACCTTTGCCGGTCAATGTTCGCTCAAGGATCTTGAGTATTCCATTACCCGTGTAGATGTTCTTGACACCGAAGGCAATTCATTCAGATAAACACAAAAAACAGAGTCTGAACAGCTTGTTCGCTGTACAGACTCTGTTTTCTATTTCATTTCAGCAGTCTTTTTTCTGATCATTCGCTTACGGATGGCTTCGTCCGAAAGACGGTTCACTATTCCGCCGATTATTATGACATTGCTGCACGCAAACAGCCACAGCATAAGTATTATAATTGATGTAAGTGAGCCGTAAACAAGGGAATATCTTGTAGAAAGTCCGATGAAATACGAAAAAATGATGCTGACAATAACAAGCATGGACGACGAAAACAGCACTCCTGGATAAACAACGCCCTTGAACAGCCCATGAGGTTTGTTGACCGAAAACGGCAAAAACCTGTAAAGCAGGAAAAGAACAAGGCCAAGCAGCAGGAAGAGTACAAGGAAGCGAAGCCAGTTCCAGCTGAGAATATAGCGTCCAAGATCGAATTCTTTAACAAGAAAATCAAGCAGCCAGCTTCCGGTCACCATAAGGATCATACAGATATACACTACAAGCAGGAAAAGAACCGAACCCACAAAGCTCACCAGAAAGGAAAGAATATTTTCTTTTCTTCTTCTGTTGTAAATATCATTAAGAATGCCCTGCAGGGATCTGAGTGCTGCCGATGCCGGCATGATCATCATAAATACGCCAAGAAAGAGCGCGGTATTGCTTTGGTAGCCGGATATATATTCGATGTAGCTGCTGATAATTTCAATTGCAGAAACGGGAAGAAACTGAGCCATTACCTCAAGGGCAGAATCAAAGCTGGTGTGCAGCCGACCCACAAGCCAGTTTATGCAGATGAGCATGGGAAAAATCGTCAGCATTATGTTAAAGGAGAACTCCGATGCCGAACGCATGACTTTTTTGCCCATGAAAATCCTGAATCCATGCAGCAGAGTTTTTCCGAAAGCTATGAAGCCGCTTTTTATTCCGCAGCTGGCAATGCGGAATTTTTCGCAGAGCCAATCCCACGCCGAGCGCGACTTTGAAATTACGACCGGTTTTGCTGCAGTATATTTTTCTGTAATCCATGACACAGATTTGCTGTACCACGTTTTTACTTCATTGATTGCATTTTTCAGCAGCTTCATCACCTCCTTTTTCTGCGCATACAGTTATTTTACATGGTTTGACTATCTATGTCAACTCACAATAGCAAAGCTTCGCCAGCATACAGTCAATTGATAGAAAAATGCAAATTTAAGCACTTTTCCTCCATTGACTACAGTGCTATACATCTGTATAATTCAATCAACAAAACAAATTGAAAAGGATAATGAACATGAAAGACAATCTTAAAGGTAAACGCATCCTGATGTCACTGCTCGGCGTTATCATCTGCGCTGTCAGCGTCGGCATTTTCAAGATTGCCGCTCTTGGAGTTGACCCCTTTCAGTCGCTTATGAGCGGACTTGACGCGCTCATTCCCATCCAGTTCGGTACCCTGTATGTCATCGTTAACATGCTGCTCCTCACCTTCAGCCTGATAGTTGACCGGCACAACATAGGCATTGCAACGTTTATCAACATGTTCCTTCTGGGCTATATCACGGAGTTCACCTACGAACAGCTTCAGAGAGTTATCGTGGAACCTTCAATAGCCGTACGGCTGGCCTGTCTCTGCGTAGGCATTGTTATCATCTGCATAGGCTCGGCACTGTATATGACTGCCGACCTCGGTGTTTCTACCTATGACGCGGTGGCTATTGTTCTTTCCGGAAAATGGAAAGTAGCCAAGTTCAAATACTGCCGCATAGCAACAGATATCATTTGTGTCATTGCAGGCATCACACTGTTTCTGATCGCCGGCGGAGCTATCGCTGATATCCCCACCTTTGTCGGTGTCGGCACAATCATAACCGCCTTTTTCATGGGACCGCTCATTGACCTGTTCAACCGCAAGATCGCCCGTCCGATGCTTTACGGCAAAGAGAGCGCAGAGGCCGCTATTGCAGCAGAAACCGAATCCGCCGCAGACAATAATTCCGAAAACTGATTACAATAAACCATCACTGAGGGCAGTCTTTTCTGCCCTCTTTTTCTTTATTTACCGGGCTTAGCTTCAGACGGAATCACTCTGTCTCCGGTTACACACATAAGCCACATAACACACATAATCAACAGCATCACCGCTCCCTGTACCGAGCCGCTGAGCGATGCCCCGGCAACACCTGCCGACGCTGCAACAGACACCCGATCCGGCATCAGACCGATAACTGCCGCCGTAATCAGAGCACTTATCGTTCCCTGAAAAATCCGCGCCATCAAAAAATCTCCGCGTTTAATGTCAAGTCCGGCTGTAAGGGCAAAAACCTGCATATGAACCGCGCAGCCGCCGAATCCGACAGCAAACGCTATCATCGGCAGGCCTGCACCCGCAGCACTCACACAACCGCCGGTCACCTCCATCAGCACCGGCAGAACAGCGCAGGCGACTTTAGTCCTCATTCCTGCGGAAACAAATATCGCTTCAAGCATACCGCCTGCTCCGCTTGCATCAATGATCTGCCTGACGGAAGAAAAAATAACAACATACAGGCAAACCTGCACCACCGCTGCTGCAGAGCGGCTGACCGAAACTACTATGCCGTCCGAAAGGCTCCGGTCGACCATCTGTTCTTTTATTATTCCAGCGTCAGCAGCTGAATGCGGTTTATTTTTTCTGCACACAAGCATTCCTGTAATGATTACCGCAGCAAGCTGTACTCCAAGCAGCAGCCAGCCTGCTGCGGCAGAGCCTGTAATACCTCCGACCACACCAACAAGAAACGCAGGTCCCGCACAGAAGCAGAACTGCGCCATACAGGATGCCTGTTCCTTTGTTATCTCTCCACGCTCATAAAGCGCGGCAACCGCCCTTGCTCCTGCCGGATATCCACCGATAACGGACAGCAGCACAGCCGTACCGGCTTGACCCGGCAGCCCAAACAATCTGCTTGTCACCGGCGACAGCGCTCTGCCGATTTTTCCCGCATAGCCGCATTCAACAACAACGCAGGAAATGAGCATCATCGGAAAAATCGAGGGAATAATTCTGTTGAGACACAGCTCTATTCCAATGCTTATTCCCTCCGCAGCAGCCTTATTGAACACCAGAACAAGACCTGTGCAGCACAAAAGAAAGAAAAACCGGATCACCGATTTGATTCTGCCCATCTGTCTTCCCCCAATAATTTCCGCCCGTCTGTAATCAAACAGCACCGAATGGCATATTCCTTGTTTGCGGAGACGTGCTTCGCAGAAAACACTATGTCATCCCGGAGGAATTTATGCGAAAAGGAAACAAGGACGAGAAAACCGACAACGTGTCCCCGGTGTCAGTTTTCCTGGGCAAAGAACCTCGCGTTGAACTGCTGGGATCCCGCGAAATACTGATTGAAGGCTCCACCGGTGTCATATACTACAGCGAAACGGCGATGCGCATAGGCCTTGGGCGGCAAACGCTGCTTTTAGTCGGCAGCGATCTGTGCATCCGGACAATGTTCGGAGATACGCTGACGATAACAGGTCACATACGCTCCGTGGAGTATGTATAAGGAGGCTTAGAGGCATGCTTTCAGAATTATCTGTATTTCTTCGCGGAAGCTGCAGTTTCGAAGCCAACGGACGCTTTCCCGAACGGTTTCTGAACCTCTGCGCTCGTTCTGATATGGGATTATGGGATATCAAGCGAAGCGAAACGGGAATAAGCGCACGCATTGTAGCAGGCAGATACGCCCGCTTGCTCCCCTATGCCCGCAGATGCGGAGTGCATCTGCATGTAACCGGGCGCTTCGGATTGCCGTTCAGGCTCTCTTCTTATCGCCGGAGACCGGGCATGCCCCTTGGTTTCATGGCTTTCTGCGGAATCCTGTGGCTGCTGTCGCTGTTCATCTGGTCGGTCGAGCTTCCGGCGCTGTCCGAAGAAACCGGAAACAAGCTAAAGACCGCTCTTGATGAAATGAACGTCTCTGCCGGAACGCTGCGCTCGCACATTGATGCACAGAGAATGGGCATTGAACTGCAGCTGCGTGTGCCTGAGCTTACCTGGGCAGGCATCAGCACCTTCGGCAGCAGTCTTACTGTAAACGCGAAGGAGTACGAGCCTGTGAGCTCGGTTCCTCCCGAAGGAGAACCCTGCAATATTGTTGCTGCCAGCGACGGTGTGATTCTTGGAATCGAACCACTGAGGGGCAGCGTGGAGGTGCAGCCGGGGCAAACGGTGCTGAAGGGCGATCTGCTTGTCAGCGGCGTGATAGAGCATCTGGACGGAACCGTTCAGATCACTGATGCAAGCGCAGTAGTATGGGCATCAACCAACCGGACAATTTCCTGCACCATGCCCTTCCGGCAGCTTGTTTACGAAAGAACCGGAAGACTTGTCACACGCCATCGGATAATGCTGTTCGGACTGGAAATACCCTTGCTTTTCTCCGTTAAAGACAATGCCAGTTACGAACGGGAATACGATTACTGGCAAATGAAAATCGGTGAGATGAATCTTCCTTTTGAGGTGTACACTGAGCGCTGCTATGAAATTACAGAAACCCCGGTGACCTATTCTCCGGATCAGGCAAAGCTGCTTGCCCTGTCAGAACTTGAACAGCGACTTGTAAAACTTGGATATTCTGATATTCTGGATAAAAAAACCACCGTTGAGTCAGGTGACAACGGAGTAACAGTTGAAATGACCATAACGGTCAAAGAAAATATTGCAGCACCATCTGCGATCGGCATACATTAATGATATAATTCCACTTTGTTCACAAAGAATTTATGTAAAAAAAACATAATTTTGTAGTGACATTTTCATTATTGTATGTTATAATTACAAACGTAATTCAGTATACGCAGTATTATGCTGCAAGAAAATCAGATTAAAAAGGAAGTCCTCGAATGTATGAACAAACCGTCAGGTTCGACCGTATGGAGCATGCCGTCAGCCTGTTCGGAAACTTCGACGAGAATATCAAGCTTATTCAGTCGGAGTTTAATGTGGAGATAATCAGCCGGGGCTCGGACATCAAGGTGGTCGGTGAGGCCGAAGATGTTTCCCGGGCAGTGCTTGTGCTGAACACCATGCTCACTATGCTCAACAAAGGTGAACCGCTCAACGACCAGAACGTTCGCTACTGCGTGTCCATGGTCAGAGAAGGCACCTCGGATAAAATGGAAACCCTGCTGCGCGAATGTGTGTGCATCACCTCCCGCGGCAAGCCGGTCAAACCCAAAACCCTCGGCCAGAGCCGCTATTGCGAGGCAATCGAAAAGAATACCATCACC
>JAZUOR010000193.1:0-7192 GCA_045604745.1 Acutalibacteraceae bacterium
ACAGCTCGCCGTCAAGTGCGGACTGTCGCAATCGGAATATTTGCGCAAGAGGGCACTCGGCTTCGTACCCAAAGAGGTACCGCCGGGTGCCTTTTTTGATTTCTGCGGAAAACTGGACGAGCTGTGCAATCTGTGTGCCGACAAGGTAACAGCCGAAACGGAGGAGCGGCTTCTGGTTCTTGCCGACGACATTCACCGCACATTCCTGCAGACGGAGAAGGAGAGCATATCGGCAATAAAACAATCAACAAGGCGAGGCGATAACTGATGGCATCAACAGGCTTCTGGCCTGTAAAGGGCAGGCTCACCGCCGAGGTTATCTACGCAATCATGAGCGAAGAGAAGCCCAATCAACGAGAGAAGATCAAGCTGTCTGCAGAGCGTGTGCGTGAGTATTTCCCAAAAAGCTACACCACACAGCAGATGGAGGACACCATATTCAAACTGCTTGAGCAGTGGAGTAAACAACAGCAGAGAAAACGGAACGATGCCCGATGATTTATGGACAGCATATGAAACACAGAAAAACGGGAACACTAACAGACAGAGAGGAGCGATGTCATAGAAGATGGATGAGCATAATCGTGCATGTCGGCAGATAGTAGGGGAACGGCTGTGGCTGGAGTATTTCAACAGATGCGCACTTGCCGAGGGAGCGATAACCGAGCAGGAATACCGCGCTATGCAGAATAAGATACTCAAACGGGAATCCGAGCAGAAGAAAAAGCATCAAGTCAGAGAACGATAGGAACACAGGCAGCCGGGGCGATAACCGCTCCGGCTGCATACATTTCCCATTAGAAAACAAAATAATATAATGTTATCATATCATCATAGAGTGATGATGCAGCAGACACTTACGAAAGGAGAAAAAATATGGACATCCATGAAATACGCCGTGAACTGCGGCTGAAAAATATCTACGAAATCCCTCTGCGAGTGACCTTCTACGCCCGTGTGTCCACCGAGAAGGACGCACAGCTCAATTCGCTGGACAATCAGGTCACCTACTACACCGACCTGATAAAGAAGAATCCCAACTGGACCTATGTTGACGGCTATGTGGACGAGGGACTTTCCGCCATGACCACCGCCAAGCGCGAGAATTTTCACCGAATGGTGGACGATGCCGAGGAGGGGCTGTTCGACCTTATCATAACCAAGGAGATCAGCCGATTTGCCCGAAACACCCTCGATTCCATACAGTTCACCCGCCGGCTTCTTGCCAGCGGCGTCGGTGTATTCTTCCAGAATGACAACATCAACACCCTCGATGAGGACTCGGAGCTGCGGCTGACAATTATGTCGGGTATCGCTCAGGACGAACTGCGAAAGCTTTCCAGCCGAATCAAGTTCGGACACGCCGAGGCCATCAAAAAGTCGGTGGTGCTGGGCAACAGCCGCATCTTCGGCTATGTCAAAAAGGACGGCAGGCTGGTTATCGATGAGAGCGAAGCGCCCATGGTGCGCGAGTTGTTCGAGCTGTACGCAACCGATGAGTATTCCATGAAGCAGATCGAGCACATCTTCTGGGAACGAGGTTACCGCAACCACAACGGCAACCGAATCAGCCACTCCACCATGAGCAACACCATCGCCAATCCCAAATACAAAGGGTATTATGTAGGCGGAAAAGTACAGATTGTGGACATGTTTACCAAGAAGCAGAAGTTCCTGCCGCCGGAGGAATGGGTGATGTTCAAGGACGAGAGCGGCGAGATCGTGCCGGCCATCGTCAGCGAGGAGCTTTGGGAGAAAGCCAATGCCGTTCTTGCCAGACGAAGCCTTGATGTAAAGCGGCGGCAGAATCAGTGCAACCACGGCAATCTGCTCACCGGAAAGTTGTTCTGCACCCATTGCGGCTCGGCGTTCTATCGCCGTGACAGCGTGGACAGGCAGGGCAACAAGAACTCCAAGTGGGTGTGTTCGGGCAAGATAAAGAACGGCAAGGATTCCTGCCCCACATTTCCCATATACGAAAAGGAGATAATCCCCGTTCTGCTGGATGTGTTCCGTGACACCTCGGCAAGCGCCGAAGCACTTATCGCCGAGTATGTGGAGATGTACAGAAGCCTTAATCAGGGCGGCGACATCAGCGCGGCAATAGCGGCACAGCAGCAGCGCATCGATATGGCGCAGAAAAAGCGCTCCAAGCTGCTGGAGTACAATGTCAGCGGCATGATAACCGACGCCCAATTCATTGCCCAGAGCGGCGAGTGCAACGACGAGATCGCCGCCGCCGAGCAGCGCATAGCCGAACTGACTGCCGAGAACGATTCCCGTGGCGAACTGCGTGACCACATCGAGCGGCTGCGTTCGGTGCTGAGGCACGCCGAGCAGGACGCGCAGAACGGACTTATTACCCGCCAATTCGTAGAGGAGTATATTGATAAGATATTCGTCACCATCGACGAGGACGGACGGGCGGTGCTGAACATCAGGGTGTTCACCGGCGAGGTGTCCCAGAGATTCCTCGATAAACTCGGAAAACGGCTCAGTGTAGCCGCAGGAGAGGGCACAAATCTCGAAGGTCGTTCGGGACACACCTTCAAGAAGATGATCGAGTCCTACGAGAACGGCATGAAGTAATTACGGCTCTGAGCCGGAACAGGGCGCGGTCGGGACCGCGCCCTGTTTTTTGCGCAGGCCGCTTAACCGAGAATCGTTTCAGCGGCTCTTTCTGCGAGAAAATCAACGGCAGAAAAATCCACCGCGTCCTTGTAGCAGGCTTCGAGCTGATCGTGAATGGCTTTGGCCTGACGCATGCAGTCGGCTGCGAGCCCGGTGAACCGCAGCATCTCGCGCCGGTCGGCAAGCTGGTCGGGATGTCTGCCGCGGGTAATGCTTTCCGGCAGAAAGCGTTCAGAGTGCACAGCGCGCCGGTCGTTGTCCATATGCTCGTCATTGCCGTGAGCGTCACTGCGTGTGGTGAAGCAGATGTCGGCATCGGGGACAAGCAGATGCTCGATGCGGCTGTGATCCTGTGAACAGGGACACTCTATGAGATTGTATCCGTTTTCCAGCAGTCGATCACGCAGTCCGGAGAGCAGCAGACCGGAGATAGCGCAGGTGCGGTCAATAATGGGCACAATAGAGGCAAAGGAATTGATGTATTGCCTGCTCACATTTATGATTCCGTCGGGAGTAACGGCACTTGCCAGACGGGTTGAAACTGATCCGCGAACAGAAGAACGCCGGGAAAGACCAAATCGTTCGCTCAGGCGCTGTGCCGCGCGGGAGATTTTCTGGTGGTCGGCATGTTGCAGGGCCTGCTCACGAAGCCGCGCGCGAAAGACATCTGCGCAGGCAAGCATTATGGTTGCGTTGCGGTGACAGCCTGAGCACAGCCGACTGTATTCTGCGATGTCTTCCCTGCGGCTGTGCAGCAGACCGGCATCCCACGCCTGTCCCAGATCGAGAATCTGTTCGCATGCGCCGGGCAGCACAGGCTCAAGCACATGAGGTGCTGTTCCGTCATAGATTGCTCTGCGCAGGCCGGGAAAGATGACTGCGTCGAGAGAATCCGGATCGGAAGAGCAATGTATGCGCTGCACGACATGACCTGCATCGGATGCTTTCTGAGCTACGGAACGCATGAGTGTGGATTTGCCGGTTCCGGGACCACCCTTGATAATTATTACTCGCCAGCCGCTTTCAAGGCTGTATGAATGTTCGAACATGGAGCGAAACCCGCTTGGGGTGTTGGCTCCGAGGAAAAAATCGGAATATTGCTTATCTGACATGAATTATATTCACCCCTCTGACTGATTTGCTGTCCGGAGCGGAGGAGCAGCGGTTAGTACCATTGTATGTGGATATAGGGTATTTGACACGGATCCGGGAGTAATATCAGGGTGAGTGATGACAAAGCAATTATTAAATTTTCGTTATGTCTACGGTAAAAACTTGAATATGACAGGGATTAGTGATATCATATCTATGATTATGCGGTAGTGCGCCTGCGCTGACCGGAAAAACAATAAAAGGAAAAAAGATAAATGAAACAGTATTTTGAGTCGGTCAAGAACAAACTGCTGGACGGTCTGACCGAGAAAGCATATGAGATAAAATCAGAAAACACTTCCGGTAAGGCGATAACTGCTGTTCTGGAAAATGAAACAGATTCACTCAGACTGGAATATGTGTTTGCCACCAAGCAGTTTGTGCTCAGCCGCGGTGAGATCGGGTGCGGAGCGGACGATTACGTCCAGTCTCAGGCATATCTCTTTGATCCGGAAGCCGGCGATGAGATGCGCCACACGGCAAGCGTTGCCAACGAATTCCTTGATACTCTCCAGTCAAAGAAGCCCGTCAAATACACCGCGGCCCAGAAGCGCAAGAAGGACAAGGATTCCGACGAAAGCTCTGCCATATTCTTTGTGAACCGGGTTGCCACCGTACTGCCTGAGTGCCGCGAGCCTCTGCTCCGTCACAAGTCCCATTACGGCGATCTGCTTCCCCGTCACTTCTGCGATGAGGTTGTAACCGTTGCTCTGCGCGATGCCTTTGCAAAGGGAGAAAAGGCGAAGCAGCGCTCGTTCTTTGAACTGGTAAACGGCATTTATGCCACAGGTGACCTTGACACCAAGGCGATCATCATGCAGGTCATCATGCCGGTGGTGGAAACCGAGCAGCAGAGGAGCTTCGTGGAGGGCATTGTCTCTGCCGAATTCAAAAAAGCATGGAACGCTGCAAAGAAATACCACGGCAAGGAAGTCAGGCCGGAAAAGGTGTCGGCATACGCAAAGATGGCTCAGCACCAGACCGAGACTCTTGCCGGAATGAGAAGATAGAAAACCGGACCAATCGACCAACGGAGATAATATATCTATGAAAATTAATCCTACTGTTCAGGAACTGGATGAGCTGATCGCAGCCGGGCGGCCTGTGATCATTGACCTTTACGGTGAATGGTGCATGCCCTGCAAGATGATGGCTCCCATTTTTGAAAAGGTCGCCGCTGCCAACAGCGAGCGTGCCGAGTTTGTAAAAATTGATGTTGATGTTCGTCCCGAACTGGCAGAGCGCTATGGCGTGATGAAAATACCCAGCATTATCGGCATAAGCGGCGGCGAGGTCAGGCACAGTTCCAGCGGAACAATGAACGAGGTCGCTCTCAATAAGCTTGTTGATGCCCTTGGGGAGTGACCGCTGTGCCGAGATTTTTTATTGAAGATATCGAGGGAGACCGGCTGACCGTCACGGGCGATGACGCCCGGCACATCGGCCGGTCTTTGCGGATGAAGCCGGGTGAGGAGATTACCCTGTGCGACACCCGTGGAACCGACTGCCTGTGCGTTATAGAGTCGGTGAGTGAAACCGACGTGATAGTACAGGTCAGGGAACGCCGCAAATCGGACACCGAGCCAACAGTCAGGGTTACCCTTTATCAGGGCTATCCAAAGGGTGACAAGCTGGAAACGGTCATCGAAAAGGCTGTGGAGCTGGGCGTAAGCGCGGTAGTTCCGGTGCTGACCGAGCGCTCGGTAGCCCGTCCGGATGCCAAGTCCGCCTCCCGCAAGCTGGAAAGATGGCAGCGGCATGCCCTTGAAGCTGCCAAACAGTGCGGACGAGGCATCATTCCTCAGGTCGAACCGCTCATTGGCATTGCGGCACTGCCTGCAAGAATGGCGGCTCACGATTGCGCCATATTCTGCTATGAGCTGGGCGGCGAGCCGTTGACAAAGGCGTTGGGAAGCAGTCCGTCAGATGTGGGAATATTCATCGGTCCGGAGGGAGGTATATCCTCCGCCGAAGCCGATGCTCTCGTTAAGGCAGGGGCAGTTCCTGTAACACTTGGAAAGCGCATTCTGCGCACCGAAACAGCTCCGCTGGCTGCGTTGACTGCAGTTATGCTGCTCACGGGCAACATGGAATAAGATTGAAAAAGCGCGAAAACACATGATGTACATATGAAAAATTCGGAAAGGACGGAAGGCGATAAGGTGAAAAGAAGGATTGCTGACAGCACGCTGAGCAAGTGGCTGTTCTGGTTTTCTCTGGTGGCAGCGGCAATCGTACTGTACAAGTCGTTTGACCGCATATCGGACATTTTCGGTCTGGTGGGATCGTTCATATCTCTGCTGGGGCCGATCGTGGCGGCTTTTGTAATAGCTTTCTTTCTTAAAAAGCCAATGATGTTCTTTGAGCGTAAGCTCAAGGGATTGAAACGGGTGCCGTTCGGGCAGAAGCACGCAAGGGGAATTGCGGTCATTATAGTTTATGTCCTGTTCCTCGTGGCGGTGGCTCTTATTGTATATGCCATCGTGCCTTCTCTGATCAGCGGCATAACCAGCCTTATCGGCAATTCGGATCAGTACATTGAATCAGCGACAAACTGGTTTGCGAGCATATACGAACAGTATCCGATTATAGCAACATTTGACATCGGTGACACTCTTATCGGCTGGGCAAAGGAGTTTGTTGCCAGCATTAATGTTGACACGCTGATAAAGTATATCGAATCTATAGGCAGTGTGGGCTCCACAGTGGCAAACATTGCGGTCAGCCTTTTTGTTTCGATCTATATGCTGCTGGACAAGGAATCCATCTGTGCCGCTATAGGCCGTATAGCAAGCCTGTTCTTCAAGGAAAAGACCATAAAATCCATAGCAAATTATCTGCACCGTGCGGACGCCATAATCTACCGCTACTTTACCACCCAGTTTGCCGACTGCGTGATCGTCAGCGTGCTGGCGACCATAGCTCTTGCCATTCTGGGAACCCCCAGCCCCATGCTTCTGGGATTTGTGTTTGGCATGTTCAACATCATTCCGTATTTCGGCCCCATCATCGGCGGCGTAGGCGTGGTGCTGGTCATTCTCTTCTCCCGCGGCTTCGGCCTTGCTCTCACAGCCACCATCATACTGCTGGTGCTCCAGCAGCTGGATGCCAACGTGATCAACCCCAGAATTCTGGGCGAATCTCTGGAGATCGGCCCCTTCTGGGTTATCGTAGCCATCACCATGGGCGGCGGCCTGTTTGGTTTTGCCGGCATGCTGCTGGGTGTGCCGACGCTGGTCGTCGTGCGCATGATTTATCGCGATGTGCTCCGGTTCAAGCGGCACTGGAAGAAGCACAGGGAAGCTTCAGTCAAGGCGGATGCTGCAATATCGGAGACTGCAGCAGACGAGGAGTCAGATGCAGTTCCGGAGAAATAAAATTGTATGGTTACAACCAGACAGCACAGCAC
>JAZUOR010000194.1:0-3679 GCA_045604745.1 Acutalibacteraceae bacterium
GCCCACAGCAGCTGACCCGTACAGGCACAGGCGGCGGAAAGCAGCATCAGCAAAACACCTTTTCCGGTGCGATTGTTGTTGTTTGTCATAGTCAGATCACTTTCCGAGTATTTCGGCTACGCGCCGGGCGGTGAGCTGAACCGCATCGGGATCGCTCCTGCCCATTTCGATGGATATGTATTTATCGTAATGCGGCTCAAGGAAGGAACACACGTCACGGTACAGGTCGTAGTGAGACGGCTGAACCAATCCGGGCTCGCTGATGTGAACATGGTTGATGAGCGGCAGCCCGGACTCAAACGATGAAATATCCTCACCGTTTTCAATTACGGTACCAAGGTCGAGGTTGACCATGAATCCGCGGGAATTTACGCGGCGCACAAGCTCAAACGCCTCAGCGGTGTGAGTGATGTAATTGGTACCGTAAATAACGGGATTGGCTTCCATGGAGAGAACGGTGCCGCACTGTCCGGCATACTCTCCCAGACGGCTGAAAAATTCCAGCGCGGTGTCCGGGTCGGCTCCGTCCGGGAGCCTGCGGTTTTTCGGGCAGCCGAACACAAGGTTATTGCATTCAAGAGCAGCAGCGAAATCTATCGCTCTGCGGGTGTAATCAAACAGACTGTCAAAAGAGGCTCTGGACTCAAAAAGGTTTTCGCTGCGTCCGTACCATATGGATTGCATGGAGGATACCTTCAGACCGAAATACTCGGACAGCCGCAGGGCAAACTGTGACGCTTCCCTCAGGTGGTCGTACGGTGAATCGGGAAACAGTCGGGTAGGGGCAATCTCAAGCCCGTCAAAGCCGGAGCGGGACAGGAAGGAATACATCAGGTCGTCATGCTCGGATGACCAGGCGATATTGGATATGGACAGCTTCATTGCAGAACCTCCGTAGAGCAGGAAAGGGCATTGATCTGTCTGAGAACAAAGCCGGAAATATCACTCAGCACCTGCTCCTTGCCGAGCAGGAAGCCGTCGGAGCCGCCGAGCAGGCCGCTGTGAACGGTCTTCATGCAGTAGTCGGCAGGGGCGGCGTCAAGCCGGTTCTCAAAATCGGAGCCGTGAACGCTGCGATATATCTCCTCTGCACTGGTTGGCTGGACAGAGATGTTCAGAAGGTCGATCCCATGGGACAGCGCCTGCTCAATGTGTCCCCACAGCATGCGCAGGGGATACATCTGGAAAACCGAGCGGCAGTCGGTGAAATTCAGGGCGGAAAAACCGCATTCGGAGAAGTAACTGCGAAGGGTCATACGCTCAGGCACGGTCAGCTCGTTGAGGCGGTAGAAGCCGTTGGGCTGGAGGTCGTAGTGAGCCTTCAGCGAGGGATTGTCAGCGCACAGCTCATCAAACCGGTCGGCGTTCAGCATGAACGGAATCAGATTTATCATGTCGTAGATAAAATTCTTCTTCAGATTCTGCCCGTAGAGGCCGGGGAGACGGACGATGAGAGCGTCCATTCCCGAATCGCGTACCATTTCTTCAAGGCGCAGGCGGTTAAGTCCGTAAGGCAAAAGCCTGTCCGTGCGAATAACGGTGTTTTCGTCCACGTTCTTCGGGTCGGGATAAACATCCACCGTGGAGATCAGCACAAGCCTTTTTGGCGCGATCTTCATGATGTTGTCAAAGGCCTGACGGACAGAGTCCATGTCCTGCTCCGGAAACCGGTTGGCAAGATACTTTTCCGCACGCAGACCGGCATACACCAGAAGGTCGGGCGAGGCGCCGTACGCGTTGGCAATATCTGTTGAATGAAACTGTCCGTCAAAGCTGTGAGAGGCACAAAGGTTGGAGCCGACAAAGCCGGTGTTTCCCACGATAAAATCCATAAAATTACAGTGGAATGCAGGACATTCCGTTTCCCCCAGCAAGTGTTGCAGCATAATTGCTGTATGTTTGTAATTATATCATTATCAATATGCTTCGTCAACCGCAATAAGCCGCGGCAGACGGCCTTAAGACGTGCGCAATGAGAATAAATTGTGAACACTTTGTTTTGAGATTGCCGGGAGGAGGTATTTGTGGTATAGTTATGCCGTATACTGTGTTTTGGCCTGCCCTGTCCGGGCGAGGCCGGGAGGCTTGTTTTATGAACAAAAGATTCTGTTGCCTGCTGCTCGCGGCAGTAATGGTTATATTCTCTGCGCTGCCGGTCAGCGCTGCTGCATCGGGCAGTGATGCGGCGGCTTCCGGGACAGATGCCGTGTCGGCGTCAGACAATGCGGTGACGTCTGCGGCGGATGCTTCGGACTCGGACGTTCAGGAGGTCAACCCGGATGTGATGGAGACCACTGCGCCTCAGATAGCCGAACAGATGAATCTGGGCTGGAATCTGGGAGACAGTCTCGACGCGTGGTCCAGCGACGCGGGCTATGATGCCTACTACAACTCCAACGCCTATCAGATGGTGCTGCGCTACGACAATGCCGAGCATGTGCGCTCCACCTCGATAGCCACCCAGTTCGACAAGAACAACAAGTGCACCTACAAGTGGTCCACCGGTCTCATAGACACTGACGAGAACGCAGGCCTGGGGGATATCGGCTTTGAAATATGGAATCTGACTCTTGAGGAAGACACCACTATAACCATCAAGGTCACAAAGGCTCTGCTCACCCGGCGCACCGGCGTTGCCTACAAGATGGACGAGCTGCTGGGAGAACACACCATCACCATTTCAAAGTACGGCACGACCGCAGTGCTGACTGAAAAATTCCCCCGCCAGCTTTCCCGTACATACGGAATCACCGACGGAACCTTTGAGGTTACGGTGGAGCTGGTGGATTTTCCGCAGAAGGAGTATAACAAAGCGGCCTATTTTGAAACATTGTGGAACAATCCGCTCACTACATACGAGATGATAGAAACGGTCAAGGCTTCCGGATTCAACGCGGTGCGCCTGCCCATCACTTTCTTCAACCACACGGTCTCGGCGACAAATGTGGTGGATACCGGATGGCTCGACCGCATACAGGAGGTCGTGGAATACTGCTATTATCAGGACATGTTCTGCATCCTGTGTCTTGACAATGACGGAAGCACCAACGGCTGGCTGAAGGTAAACACCAGTGACTCAGATGCCGTGAGGACGAGGTTTGCCTCGCTGTGGACGCAGGTAGCCGAGCGCTTCAGGGACTATGACCAGAGGGTGCTGTTTCAGGGCTTCAATGAAATCACTGACGAGGGAAACACGTGGGATTTCCCAGGGCAGGAGGACGCGGCGTGGGTAAACCAGCTCAACCAGCTGTTTGTGGACACGGTGCGTGCTACCGGCGGGCGCAATCAGTACCGCACGCTGGTACTCAGCACCTATGCCGGCTCCAGTGACCAGCAGATGATCAACAGCTTTGTGCTGCCTTCCGACACGGTAGCCGAGCGGCTTATGGTGTCGGTGAACGCATATGCTCCGGCACAGTTTGCCTATTCGGTGGACGAAGAAACAACCAGCGCCACCGACGTGATCGAGTGGGGCTCAGATGCTGACAAGGCGGAACTGGATGCTGTTTTTGACCGGCTGCATGCCGGATTCGTCGCCAAGGGAATACCTGTAATGATCGGCGAGTTCTGTACTGCTGACAAGGGCAACACCGAGGCGCGGGCGGCTCACGCGGCATACTATACCGCTGCTGCCGCCGAAAGAGGGATAACCTGCTTCTGGTGGGATGACGGCGGACTG
>JAZUOR010000195.1:0-5932 GCA_045604745.1 Acutalibacteraceae bacterium
TGCTCCGCTGGTCAACATGCGCACCGGCACCACCGAGAAGTTCGGAAAGATCATCACCGTCCGCGGCAAGAAGCAGGAAGACACCTCTGCATCCCTGCCGGCGACATCGGCGCTGTTACCAAGCTGGGCACCGCCAACACCGGCGACACCTTCTGCGCCCCCAACCGTCAGGTCACCCTGAAGGGCGTTTCCTATCCAAATCCTCTGCTCTCCAAGGCCATCATGCCTGTCAAGAAGGGCGAGGAAGACAAGATCGCTTCCGGTATCGCCAAGCTCATCGACGAGGATCCCTCCATCAAGTTCGCCACCAACGCCGAGACCCATCAGATGGTTCTCTCCGGCCAGGGCGACCAGCACATCGACGTTATCGTCTCCAAGCTGAAGTCCCGCTTCAACGTGGACGTTATCCTTGAGACACCCCGTGTTCCCTACCGCGAGACCATCCGCAAGTCGGTCGAGCAGCAGGGTCGTCATAAGAAGCAGTCCGGCGGTCACGGTCAGTTCGGTGATGTCTACATCCGCTTCGGTCCTTCTGAGGCCGAGGGTCTGGAGTTCGTGGACGAAGTCGTCGGCGGCACCGTTCCCCGTCAGTTCATCCCCTCTGTTGAAAAGGGACTGCTCAACTGCATCAAGAAGGGCGTTCTTGCCGGCTATCCCATGGTTGGTCTGAGAGCCGCTCTGTACTTCGGTTCCTCTCCCCCCGTTGACTCCTCCGATATGGCTTTCCAGATGGCAGCTTCTATCGCCTACAAGGAAGGTATTCCCAAGGCAGCTCCCACTCTGCTTGAGCCCATCGGCACCCTCAAGGCCATCATCCCCAATGACAACATGGGTGATGTTATGGGTGAGGTCAGCGTCCGCCGCGGCCGCGTGCTTGGCATGGATCCCGCTGAGGACGGCATGCAGGTTCTGTCCGCTGAGGTTCCCATGGCTGAAATGGGCGACTTTGCCACCTTCATGCGCCAGTGCGCACAGGGCAGAGGCACCTTTACTTTCGAGTTCGCCCGCTACGAAGACTGCCCGTCTCAGGTTGCTCAGAAGGTTATCGAAGAGGCCAAGGAGCGCGGCGAAATCGAGTAATCCCGCTGACAAGCAAAGCCTGTTGATTTGTTCCCAATTATTAAGTTACCTCCCAATAAACTTAATATTTCTTGCACCGCGCCCTCGCATTACTGCGAGGGCGTCAGGCTTTTTACTGTATTAAGCAAAGCACCTCAGCGATCAGAAGATTACTGAGGTGCTTTGTCTGTGTTGAAAAGCAAATTATTCAGTGCTCGCCGGTCAAAATAAAGTCAATGAGATCCTCTGCGTTATCGAAATCGTCGTAATCTCCGTAAATCCCATGACGGTGATAGACAACACCATTTCTCTCGTTTTCCTCAAGACAGTCAAGCAGCTTTTCCATCCCATATCTCTTTACAAACAGCGTAAATCCGTATGGTTTTGTTTTGGAGAGTATACCTTTTCTGCAGTCCGGTTCAGCACACAGACAGCAGTACTCATATCCATTACTCATACTGCAGCTACGGTTTTCACAGCTTTCCGCATCGGGACATCCTCCGGAGTTGCAGCCCTGACACTGAACGTTTTCCGAACAAAGACAGCACGCCAGACCGCATCTGGCAATTCCAAGCTCACGTTTCATGATTTTCCTCCTCACACCAAACATATGTTCTTATTCTAACATATATTAATCCCTTTGTAAAGGTGCAACGCATGTATAAACCGTCTCTGCGTCGCCCATACTTTTGCCAACAACATCATTCTGCCTGGAGGATAATTATGGCCTGTGCTGTTCCACAGAAATGCGCACCGAGATTCAAAACGCTTATCCGCATGTATCTCTGTGTGCCCCTGTTCCTGTCAGCAGGATTTCTCGTGTGCGCCATTGCATATCTTTCCCCCGGAGCCGCCCTTGCCGGCGGTGTACTGACTGCTTTTTGCATTGCAGCCGTCGTTTTTCTTCCGGGCATGTACTACGAACGACGTTTCTATACCCGCCACGCCCGGTGGCTGAAACTTGAAAGCGGGCTGTTTGTGCGCAGTATTCTGCTCGTCCCGCGCGAACATGTAGTGTGCACCCGCTTGCGGCGCGGTCCGTTGGAACGCATTCTGGGTCTGTACACTGTGATACTTGTAACCTCTGCCGGCAGGGTAAGCCTGCCCGGACTTCTGCGCGAGGACGCTTCCCGTCTTCGGGAGCTGATGGAGCGTGAAAAATGAGCTATGAGGAGGCCGTATTTAGCCGATGGATGGTATTGAATTTGCCGGACGTACTGCATCCGGCAAGCTTCGCATGTCTGCCGGAAACAGCGGCATTGTTCTGTCACGTGCGGAATTTGTGCGCCAGAGTGTCATGCTCATTCCTCTCACTGCGTTACGTGCACTTCCTGTCTCAACACCTCTGGCGGCTCTCGTCTGGCGGCTGACAGCACGGTTTATTCCGGCGCAGGCGGCTTTTTTTCATAGCGGATGGTTTGCCGGAGTACTTTCTTTGCTTTTCTCTGCGCTTACAGGTCTGCTGGTGTGGCTAACATGGCGCTGGAGGCTAAGCGGAGACCGTCTGCACATCCGTCGCGGTATAATCTGCCGCAGGGAACTCTCTGTGCATCGCAATGCTGTCCAATCGGTCGAAACTGTGAGAACACCCCTGTGCAGACTTTTTGGAACAGCATATCTGTACATCCGCACCTCTGACCGCGAACATGACCGGCTGCTGCTTCCCCGTTCAACCGCAGTTATGTCTGCTGCCCGGCTTATGCCTTCATCTTCAGGACGCACCCATAACTACCGTGCGGAATCTCTCGGACTATGGCTTGCCGCTATGGGCAGCGGCGGCCTTACCTTTGTATCCGCTGCAACCCCGGCGTTGTCCTTTATGCAGGATATTGCCGGTGCAGCATTCAGAGAGCGTTTCAATGTCCTTGTGCAGCACAGAGGGATATTCTTTGCGGGCGCACTTTTTGTGTTGCTGTTATGGTCGCTAAAAGTTATTTATGCTCGCCTTAATACGCTTCGCATGGGTTATACCGCCTCAGACGCCCGGCTGCTGCTTGGCACAAATGGTATAAGTCAGCGTTCTCACTGCATTTCAGTCGGAGCTATATGTGCCATTGACACACGCACCACACTGTTCGGTACTGTATGTGACCGGCACAGCAGCTCGATTCTGCTTCCGGTAAATCACCTGCATTCCCTTCTGCCCCCTGTCAGCGGCCGCCGCCTGAGAATAGAACTTGCCTCCGTATCCAGTCACGGTCGGCGTATATGCACTGTACAGCCGGTCTCTTCCGGCATTCGCTACGCTGCAGGCCGCTGGCTGATGTGCCTCTCCGCTTTGCCTGTGTTTTCTCTTGTCCGCAGACTTCTGCCGTCCATGAGCACAACCATCCCGGTCATTGGCTTTACTGCGGCGTTTTTGCTCGTTCTGCGTGCGCTGATTTCTACAGCACACTCTCACCGTTCCGGTCTTGCGTTATTTTCCGACTGCTGTGAACTGACCGGAACAAAAGGGATGAGCGCTCATACTCTGCGTGTTTTTCGCGGTTCGACTGCATTGATCCGCATACGTCAGAACCCGCTCGCCCGAACGCTGGGTTACTGCACCCTGCGAATATATCCCTATGGCAGCAAACGTGGTGCTCTCAGCAGCATAAAGCTGCCGTTCCGCCGTACTCTTGCCGTCTGTGAGCGTCTGATGTAAAAAGGAGATACGATTTTTTGGTTTCGTCTCCCTTTTATGCTATATCCGCGCCGATCTGCTCACAGAACGCCATCACTTCTCCGGCACGTTTTTCTGCGTCCCGTCTGTTCTCCACCGAGCACAAGCCGAGGCTTCCGGCGCATTCTATTTCAAGATGCCCGAAAAAATGTGCGATGGTCTCTGTTATTCGCTGGCACTCTTTCATCCCCGGACCGGTTCGCAGCGCAACTGCGTATCCCTTTTTGCCTCCTGACAGCGAGGCATGGGGCTGATGTGTGTTGCACCACGGAGTGCAGCGGTCTATAAACGCCTTGAACTGTCCGGGAACATCCGCCCAGTAGGAGGGCGACACGGCAATTATAACATCTGCCCACTCAAACCGCTCCATTATCTGCCCGACATCATCCTGCTGTACGCATACTGCAGTTTCATGGCATACTCTGCATCCTTTGCACATGGCAACAGAAAAATCGTCAATGCAGATGCTTTTCACTTCATGGTCGGGTTCAAAAAAAGCCGTCACTGTATCAGCAATGAATGCCGTTGCACCGGTTCTGACCGGGCAGCAATTGATTACCAGCAGCTTCATTAAGCACCTCCTATGCAGATTCACTCTCCAAAGGCAAGCATATTGCCAAGCTTGATGCCGAACCCGATGGCACTATACATCGGTATGTCGCATTCCGCACAGCCTACCGTGAGTGTACTGACACCACTGCACTCGTATGCAAACCGTACCAGCTTCCCAGCTATGCCGCGGTGGCGATATTCCGGCATAATATAGAAATCTTCAAACACACCGCCCACCGAATAGTCAAAGGTCGAGAACAGCTTTGACACCGAGCAGCACGCTGCCAGCATTCCATCCTGCCTGCAGCCGTAAAAATATATCCTTTGCTCTGCGACCGCATCCAATAACGCCCGACGTCCTTCTTCAGTCGGTGCTGCCTCGCCTATTTCCGCCTTATACGCAATTTGCAGGCGCCAAAGCTCGTCCAGATCCTCAGGCCGTATTTCAACATATTCCATTTCATTTCTCCCTGCAGATAAAATATCTTTCTATTTCGACGCATATACACGTAAGGGCAGATACGGAACACTCGTTTCCGTATCTGCCCTTGTATATGCTTTACTGTACCTTTGCTGCCCAGGCCTTGCGGATGACAACATCCTCAATGGGCTTGTCGTTGGGACCGGTTTCAACTGCTGCGATCTTGTCAACAACGTCCATGCCGCTGTACACCTGACCGAACACTGTATGACCCAGATAGTTTGTCACATGGGAGAAACCGCCGTCCAGAGAGGGACAGCCACCCTCCTTGCCATAGGTGTCTGCAGCCCAGCGCGGCCAGCCCTTGGCAATGAGAGATGTGGGGCTGTTCTGTGCGGACTTGGCCTGCACGATGAAGAACTGGGAACCGTTGGTGGTGGGAGCTCCGGTGTTGGCCATAGCCAGAGCACCGCGGAAGTTGAACAGGTTGCGTCCGAACTCGTCCTCAAAGGCTCCGCCCCAGATGCTGTGGCCTCCGGTGCCGTCGCCTTCAGGGTCTCCGCCCTGAATCATGAATCCGTTGATAACTCGATGGAAAGTGATTCCGTTATAGAAATGCTTCTGTATCAGACCGATGAAATTCTCGCAGGCAATGGGACACTGCTCCGGGAAAAGGCGAATTTTGATGTCGCCCATGGTGGTCTCAAATATTGCCACGGTGTCGCCCGACTTGGGTCGTCTGGTCTGATCGTAATCTTCGGCTCTCTTGAATTCTGCCATGATATATCCTCCTTATGCTATCCAAAAGACGCCGGTCTCCCGGCGTCCTTTGAATGTATGTGTCTGGTTGGTTGAAAAATTATGCAGCGTCAGCAGCGGAAGCCACATCAGCAGCGGAAACGGAAGCTGCTGCGTAGGCGGTCAGATAAGCACGGTTGATAACAACATCCTCAAGAGGCTTGTCGTTTTCGTCGGCGGCAACATAAGCGATGGCGTCGATAACGCTCTCGCCCTCGAATACCTGACCGAATACAGTGTGGGCTACAGCGCCCAGAGGAGCCTTGACCTCGGCATCAAGGATGGGAGTGCCGCCGAACATACTGTAGAACTGAGCAACACCCTCATCGTAGCCGATGACATTGGTCATCTCGTTCATGGTGTAGGTGGAGGCAATGGTGCCGGTTTCGTCCATGCCGGCAAAGACGGAGTCAGCCTGAACGACGAAGAACTGGCTGGAG
>JAZUOR010000196.1:0-7693 GCA_045604745.1 Acutalibacteraceae bacterium
GGATGGAGGTGGGGCCGTCGGCAGCACCGATGATGCCGATGGAAGCTGCGTCAGCCATGGAGAAGCCGAAAGCAGGAGCGATAAGGGAAGCAAGGGTGATGGTCATGAAGATACCGAACTGGGCGGCAGCGCCGAACAGCAGCAGTACCGGGTTGGAAAGCAGCGGGCCGAAGTCGATCATGGCTCCGATGCCGATGAACAGCAGCAGAGGCATGGCTTCAGATGCCTCAATACCAACTTCGAACAGCCAGTCAAGAATGCCGGAGACACCGGTTTCTGTGGCACCGACAGCGCCGCTGAAGGGGATGTTGACGAGAATTGCGCCGAAGCCCATCGGCAGCAGCAGTGAGGGTTCCATATCCTTCTTGATTGCCAGGAAGATCAGCAGAGCGCCGATCGCCCACATAACCAGCATTTTCCAGTTGTCGCCCACAGCAAACGACCGGATGCCTTCAGTGATGAAATTGAAAAATTCTGACATTTGCACAGCCTCCTGTTTTGATTTATTGCATGCTTGCATTTGGCGAATATTATAGCCTATTGCCGCTCAGTTTGCAACCGTAAAAACATGAAAAAATCAAAATGTGAACAATTTGTAATCAACGGAAATTAATTTTCACAATTAATGTATAAAAATACTGTACAAATACATCGTGCGTATGCTATCATATACTATAAATAATTCCATGAGAGCCGGCACTGTCCGTACCGGCGGAATATGCTGCGTTAACAACAGAAACAGAGGTGTATGCTGATGAAGAAGATAGTGTCCTTCCTGCTTGCAGTGCTGAGCTGCTGTGTGTTTGCGTCTGCCGTTTCGGCCGATGCACAGCAACCGGCAGCCGCGTCGCCGTCTGATGCTCCGGTCACTCAGACTTCCACTTCCGCACAGGGCTTTGCGGGTACTGTAAGGATCACCCATGACAATGTACCGGTCAACACCGATCTCATTGTTACTATCGGTGTTGAAGGTGCCACGCTGACCGAGGGTGACGTTATTCGCTACTGTCTGTATGACGGCAGCGTGTCGTGCAGTGATGCCGACAAACAGTGGGTGGATTATACCGGACCTGCGGCGGTTTCTGCCAACACTGTCATTGAAGCTGCGGTGTTTTTTGCTGATGGCTCCCGTTCTCAGGCGGCTGTTTCAACGATAACCTGCATCGACAAAACAGCTCCGGAGCTGCCACGGATAGAACCGTCCACCACCCAGTGGACCAAGGAGCCGGTCATGATCACGGTAAGCGGCGGTTCGGACGCGCAGAGCGGTCTGCAGCGCCTCGAATACCGCATCGGCGCAGATGGTGTCTGGACGGAGTATACCGATAAAATAAGCATTTCTGCAGCCGGAAAGGTATTTGCCCGTTCGGTGGACAGGGCGGGAAACATGTCTGAGGCTGCTGTGCTGGAGGTGAGCAATTTTGATGTTACACCTCCCGATGTCACGGCTATGGTGATCGGTCTTTCCTCTGACGGCAAGCCGGTCATTGCAGATACCGGAGCTTTCGGTAAATATTACGGTTCTCAGGTGACCGCAAAGCCGGACGGTGCTGCCGATGCGGAAAGCGGAGTGGCGGGCTATCAGTACCAGATGGTCAGCAGCGCAGAGGCGGTCAGGGAGGACAAGTGGCAGAAATTTGATCCTTCCGATCCACCGGTGATTTCCGGAGATTTCTGCGGCTATGTCTACGCCCGCGCAGTGGATGCCGTCGGCAACTGCTCCCTGCCTGTTGCTTCTGACGGCTTCGTAATCGACGTGACTCCTCCCGTTATAGACAATGTCAGGCTTTCCGATGAAAACATAACCGGAAGCCGGGTTATTGTCACCTTCACCGTCAAGGATAACTATGCTTTGGAAACGGTCACGGTAAACGGAACCTATGCCGGAATATACATATCTTCCTTTACTGCTTTCCGCAACGATGATTATCTGATCGTTGCCATCGACAAGGTTGGCAACCGCTCCGAACAGCTGGTTCAGATAACCAATATAAACACGACTCCCTTCACGCTTCTTGACACATGGAAGGGAATGAACCCTCAGGATTTTACTCCGGCAACATGGGCAGAAGCCGAAAAGGCTGCCAATGAACTGGAAACACTTATAACTCTCGATGCTCCTCAGGCACAGGTGGAAGCCGCAGCCGGCAAGCTGCTGACGGCCCTTGAAGGACTGGTCACCCGCGGAGACGGCACTCTTTCCCGTGAGCTTATAGAGCGTGTGAAAGCCTACGACAGCTCCATGTACACCGAAAGCTCATGGGCTTTACTGCAGGAGAGCATTGCCGGACTGGAACTGGTTCTCAATAACCCGGAAAGCACACAGGAAGCGGTGGATGTCAGCCGCCGTGCACTTGAACAGAGACTGTCAGAGCTTGTAAAGCGAGCCGACTTTACAGATCTTGACCGACTGATCTCCCAATGCGAGCGCATGAACACCGACGCTTTCAGCGCTGCCACCCATAAGGTGTTCACCGAGGCGCTGGAACACGCAAAGGAGCTTTCACGTACCGATTCCGACCAGACTGCTGCAGACGCGGCATATGAACAGCTGCTGGCTGCCATGGGCGGACTTGAGATCCACGAAAAGGGCGGTATAAATTTCACGCCCATCATGACCGTTATTCTCGGCCTGCTCATCGTTGCTGCCGCTACAGCGCTGCTTATCGTGCGCCTGCGTGCAAAGGAAATCTTTGCCGATAAGGATAACGACGATGAAGAGGATGCTGTGGAAGAGAGCGTGAACGGTTACGGCGACATCTGCTTCACCGACGAAGCCGACGATCAGACCGTTTCCGAAGCCGTCGAAACCGCCGTGGAGAAGAAAGCCGATGAAGGCGGGCAGCCTGCATACATCGGTCACAGAAGCAAAAAGTGATTTTATGGCAGGCAGAGAACACGCTGTTATGTGTTCTCGCGCTGTGCAGAATAACAAACAGACGAATGACATTCATAGAAAGGATACGGAATTATGGATATAAAGAAAGAAATTGAACGCATGCGTGTCAAGTATTACAAAAAACGCCTCAAGGACATTAAGCTTCCCCGTCCGGAATGGCTGACCGACAGGGATGAGCTGTCGGCAATCTACAGGGAGAAAAAAGAGCTGGTCACCGAGGGAAAGATATACTATGCTCACGTTGTTCAGGCAAACATGCTGCTCTTTGATCCGCGGGCAGTCAAGCACGACTGTCCCTGTGATCTTATTTACACCACCAGTCCGGAGGCTGATGCCAATCCGTGGATACTGCAGGCCCTTGCACACAAGCTTTTCAGCTACAAGGACAAGGATCCCGAAACCGTGCCTGAGGAATGGCGTGAAATTGCACGGGTCATCACCGACGAATATGACCGTGGTCAGTTCTCCTTTACCATAAGAGGTCAGGAGGGACCGATGGACGTCTATTTCCTGCCGGCAATGATCTATCGCAGCTATATTCCCAGAAAGACTCTTTACGGATCACTGCTGCCTATTCTGGCACTGCCCGGAAAGTGCAGTTCGGTCCTTGTTCTGCCCGAAAAATACTGGGGCAAGGATTACAAAAAGGCCTGGGAAAACAAAGAGCTTTAATTTTTCCGGTATTTATTCTCTTAATGTCATTAATGAGGTGTAGATCTTGAGTGATAATCAAAGACACAATCTGAAACAGCTTTTCAGTTATATCAGAGCACTGACCGAGCAGAGGTACGGCCTTGTGGAGCGTTGGAGCGACTATTCCTTCAGCCTGCCGCTTTATGCCGTGCCGGAGCATGAGCTTACCGACAAGCCCAGCTTCCGCGAGAGCGCCGACGAGCCAATGACCGATCTTATCCTTTCGGTGGGCAAGGCCGAGGTGCCTCCCTGTCCGGAGCTTCCCAGATCGCTCATCGGCTGGATTGAGCGCGGCTGGGAAAATCCAGCAAAAAAAGCCGAACCCATTGACAAGCATGAGTATCCGTCTCCAGATGATCCTTCTTCAACCAAAACAGAGCTGTTTTCCGACAGTGCTCTGCGTATCAGCGACCTTGAAACATGGAGAGCGCAAAGGGAGCAGTGGGCACAGGAGGCTCTGCCGGCATATAATGTCCGCCGAATCTACGACCGCCTCTATGAGCTTCATTCCGAGCTGGAGCGCGAAAAGGACCGGCTTGAACTGATGATAGGTGACGGCATCTTCGAGACCGAACTGGAAGACGGCACAAAGATATCCCATCCGGTGGTCATCGAACGTGTTTCGCTGGTGTTCAACGCCAACGTTCCCTGTTTCACGATCAGCGACAGCGATGCCAATCCCATGCTCTACTCAAAGCTGCTCAGAGCCATTCCCGGCCTTGAGTGCGCATGCCTGTCAGATTATTCCTCACGTATCGAGCGGGAACTGATACATCCCTTTGAGGTGGCTCGCTTCGACGAGCTGATGACCTCTTTCTGCAACGAGATATCCTCTGACTGCGAATTTGTTACCGCTGACAGCAAGACATCGGCAAAGTACACCGTCCGCCGCGGAGCAGTGCTCTTTACGCGTCTGCGTGCATCGGGCTACAGCGCCATGCTTGACAAGATCATTGACGATATCGACGTCTCTCCGGAGCTTTCTCCTTCTCTGCTGAGTATTATCGGAGCCAATGACGACGCCGAAACCGCAGAGGTGACCGTGGGCGGAGACGCCATGGAGGTCAACGGCATAGCTTCTGATGTTCTGCTTGAAAAAGCTGCCAACCGCGAACAGCTTCTCATTGCCAAAAAAATCGCAGCCAATTCGGCAGTTCTGGTGCAGGGTCCTCCGGGTACCGGCAAGACCCACACCATATCCAACATAATCGGCGACCTGCTTGCCCGCGGACAGAGCGTGCTTGTGTCCAGCCAGACCTCCAAGGCTCTGGACGTGCTCAGGGATAAGATAAGCGAACCCATCCGTCCGCTGTGCGTCAGTGTTCTTGACGACAACCGCAAGCAGCTGGAGGAATCGCTCCAGAAGATAAACGAATGCATGACCACCGATAATCCCGAATCCCTTGCCCTTGAGGCAGAGCGCATTGCCAGAGAGCGAGACAGCGTGATCGAGGAGCTTGCCGCCGCAAAGCGCGAGCTTGTGGAACTGGTGGAACTTGAATATATGCCCATCAGCACCGGTGACGCGGAGTATTCTCCCAAGCAGGCGGCAAAGCTGCTTGCCTCGGCTGATGGCGAAGAGTTTATTCCCGACTCGGTTCCTGCAGGCACAAAGCTGCCGCTGTATGAAGCCGAACTGAAAAACCTTTACGCAACCAATACATCCCTCACCGCCCATGAGGAGGCTCTGCTCACATGCGGTGCTCCGGAAGCCTCCGGGCTGCTGGAACCCAAGGAGTTTGCACGCAGATGTGCCATCGTTCTTGATACCAACGAAAATCTGACTGCCGACGGACTTGATTACTGGCGCGCAGATGTTCCCAGAGATGCCGCACAGCTCAACGACATCGGAGCAGAGCTGCGCCGTCAGGGAGAGGCTCTCAGTGCCGCCGAGGAATGGAAGCTTCGTCTTGCGCAGGCGGGCGTCGTGGGAACAGCCGGCGGCGGTCTTATCGAAAAAATAGAGGGGGCAGTATCCGAGCTGCGTGCCCTTGCGGCCGAGCTTCAGCTTGAACTGGCAGACACACATCCCTCAATACCGGAAGAACTGGTCAGCGAGGAGACGGATGCCACTCTCCATGAGATGTATTCCGAGCTCAATGCAGAGAAGATCAACTGGCTCACTGTGGGTCTTCGCCCCAAGTGGCTGATGCTTATGGAGCGATGCATCATCAACGGTGAAAAGTGCGATACCCGCACCGAGCTTTACACTGTCATGCGCTATCACCACCTGCTTCTTGGACGTCAGCAGCTCAAAAAGCGCTGGCAGAGCGCGGTTGAAGCCATAGGAGGTCCGGCACTGAACGGAGATGCTCCGGAAGAGCAGGCGGCTCTTGCGTGGCCTATCGTGTCACACTGGGTACGATGGTATTCTGCTGTGTGGCAGCCCCTTGCGGCACGTCTTTCCGAGCTGGGCTTCAACATGGATCGCTTCCTTGAGCAGCTGCCCATGGAGGTGCGCATGGAGGGCGAGGTCAAGACTATACGCTGCGCTCTTGAAAAGGGAATGGCAGAGGTGGTTCGCGGCGAATACCTGCGCGGCGACCGCAGCGAATGTCTTGCACAGCTTGATTCGATGGAAAAGATCCTGCTGCCATATACCGAAAATTATCCCGAACTTGCCGCTCTGCGCAGCGGCGTTGTCAACAGGGATGAAGCGGCATACACCGCGGCATATGACATCTATGACCGGGTGTGCATGAAGAGAGAAAGCTATGTACACCGTACAGAGCTGCTCGACAAGCTGCATGCGGTCTGTCCGTTATGGGCCGAGCAGATACGCCGCCGCGATGGAATCAACGGCGGGGGAGAGATACCCGGTGATCTTGCTGCTCAGTGGGTGCGCTGCCAGCTGCGCGGCGAGCTTGAAATACGCGGCAGAGTAGCTGTTGCAGATGTGCAGCAGCGCATTGCCGGACTGACAGGTCAGCTTTCCGGTCTGACACGTGACCTTATATCAAAGAGAGCATGGAGCGCACAGCTCAATACCATGCGCGACAGCAGCAAGCGCCGGGCTCTTACCGAGTGGGCGGAGCTGGTAAAGCGCATAGGCAAGGGCACCGGAAAACGTGCCGAGCAGCTGCTCGCTTCGGGAAATCTGCGCACAGCAATGAAAAACTGCCGCCGTGCCGTTCCCGTGTGGATCATGCCCATCAGCTCGGTTGCCGAGTTCTTCGAACCCTCCGATGATAAGTTTGACGTTCTCATAATTGACGAAGCCAGTCAGGCAGACCTTACCGCCCTCATTGCCCTCTATATCGCACGCAAGGTTATCGTTGTTGGTGATGACAAGCAGGTCAGTCCCACACCGATCGGTATGGATGTTGACGCCACAGCCAAACTGCGGCAGGAGTTCCTGAGCAATATTCCCGCATCGGCGATGTACGACGAGCTTGTTTCCATTTACGATCTGGGCAAGGCCAATTACGAACCTATCACCCTCAAGGAGCATTTCCGCTGTGCCGATGACATCATCAATTTTTCAAACTACCACACCTATAACGGCATCGTTCGTCCTCTGCGCGATTCCAGCAGCATAAAGCTTCGGCCGGCTACGGTAGCCTGCCGTGTTGAGGACGGCGAGTCCTCCGGACGCAAGACCAACCGCCGTGAGGCTCAGTTTACCGCAGCACTCATAAAAGCCTGCACCGAGATGAGTGAATATAAAAAATCCACCATCGGTGTCATTACCATGCTGGGTGATGAGCAGGCAGTGGTCATTGACCGCATCCTCCGCTCAAGGCTGACCGAAGCCGAATACCAGAAGAGAAAGATCCTCTGCGGAAACCCGTCCTACTTCCAGGGAGATGAGCGTGATGTTATCTTCATTTCGCTTGTTGACAGCAGCAAGGGTGACGGCAAGACGCTTGCCATTCGCCGTGAGGGCTACAACGAGATGTATGCCAAGCGTTACAACGTTGCTGCCAGCCGTGCCAGAGACCAGATGTGGGTAGTGCATTCGCTTGACCCGGAGAACGATCTCAAGAGTGACGACATCCGTCTCAAGCTGATCCGTCATGCCGCCGATCCGGAATCAACTTCCAAGGCTCTCTACAAGAGCACGCCCTCTGAACTGAGCGATATGGAGAATGCTGTCAGCAG
>JAZUOR010000197.1:0-3733 GCA_045604745.1 Acutalibacteraceae bacterium
TCGGCCAGATCATCCCGCCTGAGCGTTCCAACGAGTTCTATGGTTTCATGGATATCTTTGGAAAGTTCTCCTGCGTCATCGGACCGGCTATGTATTCTCTGGTCTACCGTATGACAGGCAGGGCATCGCTGGGTATACTGAGTATCATTCTGCTCTTCTTTGCAGGAGCGATCACGCTGCTCATCGGACGCAAGTATATGAAGAACCCGGCTGAGGAAACCACTGCCGTATAACATTGAAAACCGAAAGACACAGCCGCCGGGAAAAACCGGCGGCTGTGTTATATTTTATGAAAATAAAACGAAATTATCGTGCCGGTATAGCGGTGAAATGGATGTCGTATTATCACAAAAATGCACCGCAAAAGAAGTTTTGTATTGACTACTAAATGACAATATGGTATGATAGCGGGTGTAATGGTGAACGAATATGAAGGAGCGATTCATTATGTCTGAACAGCGAGGGACAAAAAACATCGTTGGGAACAGAATAAGAGAACAGCGCGAAGCAAGTGGAATGTCGCAGAAGAGCATTGTGGAACTGCTCAACAGTATAGGGCACAGCATGACCGCATCTACTATTTCCAAAATAGAAACTGGTCATCGTGGAGTATCGGATATGGAACTCAAATCATTCTCGCTTATCTTCAACTGTTCAATCAACGATCTGTTCGTATGAAGAAAAGAAAGCCGCCGGTTTTTTGAACCGGCGGCTTTTGCTGTGCGGTTGGATCAGTAAGGAAAAAACTTGTCCGATAGCCCATCGGTAACAAGCACCTGATTGTCCTCGGTAATAAACACTGCTTCTGCGCCATTTATGGAGCTTATGAGCTTCATACCATCGTCAGTGCCCATCAGAAAACATATAGTAGCCAGTGCGTCAGCCTGTACGGAGCTGTCAGCAACAACTGATACTGAGGTAAGGCCTGTGTTGGCGGGCATACCGTCTGAAAGGTCGATAATGTGATGATAACGCGCTTTTTCAAGCTCAAAGAAGCGTTGATATGATCCGGCGGTTACTACAGAGCAATCAGAAACCTTCAGAATACCGGCATAGCCGCTTGGGTCGAAAGGTGACTGAATGCCCACAGAAAACAGCTGACCGTCTTTGTCGCCGATCACCCGGACATTTCCTCCGAGATTTATAACGGCATCTTCGACTCCGCATGCTTCAAGATATTCTGCAACACGATCGGCTATGTATCCCTTTGCTATACCTCCGAAATCCAATTCAGTTCCTGCAGGGAGAGATACGGTGCAGTCATCGAGTTCCACCGCTTGCCATCCCACAGATGAGACGGCATCCTTAAGCTGTTCCGGATCAGGCAGGGAAGGCGAGGGTGAAGAAAAATCCCAGAGTGCGGTTACCCGCCCGCAAGTAATATCAAATTTACCACCGGATAGTCTGGCGTAGTCCAGTGCTTCTGAGATCAATTCTGCGGTTTCCGGCTCAACTGTGCAGGGTGCTCCTTCAGAGTGATTTATGCGCCAGATGTCGCTGTCCGGATTATGTCGGTCAAACAACCGGTCATAGCGGATACAGAGCTCCTCAGCACCGGCGAGTATTGTTTCTGAGTCACCGTCATACCACACCTTAATGTTTACTATTGTGTCAAAAAGAAACCCGCTATACTCAGAACAGCGGTCATCCTTGTGAGAGCATCCAATCGCACAGATAAGCAAAATAACGGCAGGCAGCAGAAAGAAGCGGCGCCGCAGATTATTTTTTTTCATGGACGGAGTCTCCTTTTGTTGAGGGTGAACCGGAGAGCACCTGAGGCAGTCTGCGCATCGTGAGCAAAGCGGTTAATCCGAGCAGGGCTCCGGTAAGAGTGCCCACTGCCAGCAGAGGAGGCATCAGCCTGAGCACGGATGGTGTCGAGGTAACAAGGGCAGCCACGGTGAACTGAGCAGCAATGTGAACGGCTCCGCCTGCTGCGCTTACTCCGACCGCACTGAAAGCGGAAAAACGGTGCAGCAGAAGCATGGCTGCAAGACTGAGTGCTGCGCCCGCCGCAGAATACATCAGACCTGACACACCGCTGAACAGCAGCGCTGAAAGAAGCACCTTTGTGCCGGCTACAGCCGCAGAGTGCCATGGGCCAAGGCGGTACAGAGCGACGACCACAGCCAGATTGGCCAGTCCGAGCTTCAGTCCGGGCAGAGCTGAGCTGAGAGGCAGCATATGATCTATCCAGCCAAGTATCAGCGCCAGAGCCGCAAGTGTTCCTGCCGCTGCTATTTTTTGCGTTTTCAAATGGATCTTCCTTTGCTTTGCGTTTGATATTTATATTCTATAACAATAATGTGTTCAAATCAAGAAATGAATAACCGACAGCGGACATTTCGTCGTTCGCTGTCGGTTATGCTGTATCAGGTGTAAATCATGCCTACAAGCCGGTTGACAAGGCCGGCAGGCAGTACCTTTTGTAAAAAGGCAAAGAATTTGTACTGTATGCCGACTGTGGAAAAGGGCTTGGGATGGCGCTTTTTGGAAAGGGACCATACCTTTTTTGCGATGCGGTCAGGACTCATGCCGTTTCGCTCGTCCTTTTCCATAGTTGACACGGATTTTTCAATTGTTTTTCCGTAAAGCTCCTGTCCGAGCTGTGATTTTTCACGCGCGTCGGTAAAACCGGTCGCAACATCTCCGGGCAGTACAGCGCACACTGCAATACCGAACTGTCTGAGCTCGTTTGCAAGGGCAAGTGTCAGCGCATTGATGGCAGCCTTTGAGCAGGAATAGAACGCCTGAAAGGGCAGAGCCAGTGGGCCGCCCATGGAACTGATATTAATGATCGACGGGCGGCTGCTTTTTCTCAGATAGGGCAGAGCCTGCTGGATAGAACGCACTGTGCCAAAGAAGTTAACGTCCATCTGCTTCCGGGCGTCTGCCATGTCGGTGAATTCTATTGCACCCGAAATTCCAAAGCCGGCGCAGTTGACCAGCAGATCTATGCGTCCCTGCTCGGCGTCTATACGCTCAAAGGCATCTGCCAGAGAACGTTCATCGGTCACATCTGCGGTTATATGTATGACGCCGTCGGCATCAGAGCCGCTTCGGCTCAGTTCATATACCGTGCAGCCTCTGGAAGCAAAAAGCTGTGCAATTGCCCTGCCTATACCACTGCTGCCTCCGGTTACTGCGATTATCCTGCGCATTGCTGACGCTCCTTCATGACTGAAGCGATGATCTCCATGGCCTCGTCAAGAATTTCATAAGTATGGGTTGCCATGTAGCTGGTTCTCAGCAGGCATTCTCCCTGAGGTGTTGCAGGAGGAAGAACGGGATTTACGTAAACGCCTGCATCGTAAAGCGTTCTGGCTGTAGCCAGAGTTTCAAATGTTTCGTAGGTATAAATGGGAATAATAGGTGTGGTGGACTGGCGGATGGCAATGCCGCGTTCGGTCAGTCCGGAACGCATATATCCGGAAATGTCGCTCAGTCTTGTGACCAGCTCAGGGTGCGCCTTCAGCTGACGCAGCGCAGCAAGAGCTGTGGCACAGCTGGGCGGTGTGATGGAAGCAGAGAATATGAAAGGCCGTGATGCGTGGCGGACATATTCTGCCACCTCTTTGCTGGATGCCATGTAGCCGCCAAGGCTGGCGAGGGACTTTGAAAAGGTTCCCATATAGATATCAACCTGATCCTCAAGACCAAAGTGACTGGCGGTACCTCTGCCGCCCTCTCCGATAACGCCCAGACCGTGGGCATCGTCCACCATAACACGTGC
>JAZUOR010000198.1:0-6675 GCA_045604745.1 Acutalibacteraceae bacterium
AGCCGCTGCAGCAGCGCGCAGGCCTCATCGACCGAGGCGCATTGAGCCAGCAGCCATGCAATGAGCTCAAAGGGGGCAATGCGGTCGGCACCGGGCTTTTCCGCTCCGTAGCGGGCGTATCCGGGAAAGTTGAGTCCGGCAATGCACAGCCCCTTTTCGTTTACGGCATCGTAATAAAGGGGATAGTCCTCTGCAACCGTCGCCATGCCGATGATGGCGTAGTGCTCGCTGATGGTGTTCATGCGGCGAAAGTGCAGCGGGAATCGTTTTGGCGTGACAGTCACGCTTTCAAGGTAGTGGTGTTCAAGGTCAAGTGTCCGTCCGAAGCAGTGGCATCCGGTGGTAAGAGTCATTGCTGTGCACATAATTCAGCACCTCCTCCGCACAGTATGCCCAATATCGCCGCCGGTACGTTGAGCAAAGACAAATAGTTGCCTGTTACAGTTGAAAATAACAGTGATAACTGCTATAATCACAGTATCAATGCTTGGAAGTGATTTTGTTGAAACCTGGAAAAGTATATGTGGCTGCCGCAGCGATAATCGCGGCTGCTGCTGTGATATGTGTGTCTTCCCTGTGCTGCGGAGCACAGGACAGAGTCCCGGTCACCATTGGCGTGCCGGAGGCGTCCGAAACGGCCGACGCATTCTGCGCGGCGCTTTCGGACGGAGACATGGCGGCAGTGGAGGAAATGATCTTTGACTATGCCGACCTCGGACTTGCGCGTCAGCCGGAGTCTGACGGAGCACAGGCTCTTCTGGAATGCCTTCACGGCAGCTTCAGCTGTACTCCTGAGGGCGAATGCCGGGAAAGCGGCATAGATGCCGAGCAGGATATCAGAGTCACCTATTTTTCCGTCTGGCAGGCAGAGGAGTATGTGCGCGGACGTGCTCAGGAGCTTTATGACCAGCGTCTGGCTGCTGCCGAGTCCAACGAAGAGCTTTACGACGAAACGGGCAATCTGCTTGAGTCGGTGGCAAAGGAGATTTACGAGCAGGCACTGAATGAGGTCATCTCCGAGGCGGAAAAGTATTACGTCACCGAGAGAACTACGATGGAGCTGGTCTACAGCGACGGAAGCTGGCAGATCGTCCTGACCGATCCTATGGTGGAAATTCTTCTGGGAGGAATAAACAGACACTGAGTGTCAAAGGACACCGGTCGTCTGCAAAAATATTTTTATGTATCAGAAAAGCGGTAACGACTATTATTTCTACGGATATTCCGAAGAAAACAGTGCGGAACGCACCGAACCACACGGCAGCCGCAATCCGCTCAGACAGGTGTGCATCTGTGCGGCGATGGCTGTGGTGGTTCTGCTGGGCTGTGTCTGGACGGTGCTCAACGTCTACTCCTTTTCCCTTGACGGAAACATGGAGGGCTACGAGCGCGATCTCATGGAAGAATATGAGCTGGGCGTGGAGAATTTTATGATAGAGACTCTCGACGGCATATACAGCGTCAAGAAGACCTATATGATACAGGATTCGGTCACCGTCATGCCTGAGCCTGACCCGAACGCCTTTGGCAAGGCGCGCAGCGTCAGCGAGCTGGATGAGGTCATAGCCCGCGCCGAGGAATACGGACTGGTCAGCGCGGAGGATGTCATATTCCCCGGAGAAGGCATTTCCGTTCTTGACAACTGCGATATAAGATATTACCTTGACGAAACCATACTTACCATTTCCTGGCGCACCGAGATAGAGCAGAATGTGTACAACTTTACCGAAGTGGTGATCAATCACCCTTCCCAGTTCAGAAAGTACATCACCAACAACGAATATGCCTCCAGCGTGCGCAAGACGGTCTCCACCATGTCGCAGGAGCTCAATGCTGTCGTTGGAATGAGCTGCGATTTCTATGCCTACAGAAGCTTCGGCATAATGGTATACAACGGAAAGGTGTACAGAGGCAACGAAAGATATCTTGACACCTGCTTTGTCAACACCGACGGTGAGCTTATCATGAGCCACCAGAACGAGCTTCTGGGTGATGCGGTGCAGGAGTTTGTGGAAAACAACAACATAAACTTCAGCATCAGCTTCGGACCGATAATTGTTGAGGACTACAAGGTGACTCCGCATGCTGCCGACAAATACAGAGTGGGACAGCCTCTTGACACCTATTCCCGTGCGGCAATCGGTCAGCTTGGCAGTCTGCATTATCTGCTGTGCTCGGTGGACGGCGGCACAGTGAGCGCCGGCGAATACCGCAGCGGAATCAAGGTGGCACGGCTGGCAAAGCAGATGCAGGCCATGGGCTGCGAAAAGGCATACACTCTTGACGGCGGACAGACAGCCACCATGACGGTCGACGGTGATATATTCAACTGCGTGGGCTACGGCAGCGAGCGTCCGGTCAGCGATATTATTCTCTTTGCCACGGCAATGCCGGAGGGCAGCAGAGCGGGAGGTGACGCACAGTGAATGAGGCTGCATTCTACATGACCACGCAGAATATCTCCTACACTGCCATAATAGTTGCCGTGGGAGTTCTTGCTGCGGTTATCTGCGCGGCACTTACGGCAGCTGCGGTAAGACGCAGCGTGCCGGCAGTGATGGTGTGCGCCGGCCTCTCCATGGTGCTTGCGCCGCTGTGTTCAAGAGCCCTGTACTGGTACTGTGCGCCCGAACAGTTCGACGGCATAAAGAGCATGTTTGCCAACATGAACATGGGCGGCTACTGTCTGCCCGGAGCCATGATCGGCGTGCTGCTTGCGGCGGTCATCACCAATGTGCTCAAAGTGGGCGACGGTCTGCTTTCCACGCTGGACTGTATTGCTCCCGGCGCAGCGCTGGGCATCGGCATCGGCCGCCTGTCCGGCTTCTTCTCAAATGACGACAAGGGCAATTACGTCTTTACCGACTCGGCGCAGCAGAAGCTGCCTATGTCGGTGCCGGTGGTGGATGAGGTCACCGGTGCGGTTCAGTGGCGCTTTGCTTCCTTCCTTTGGGAAGCGATTGCAGGCTTTGTTATCTTTGCCGTGCTGCTTGCAATTGCAGCATATTGCACTGCAACCGACAGGAAGCTTAACCGCGGCACACTGTTCATGGCCTTTCTCAGCCTGTTCGGCGCTGCTCAGGCGGCGCTGGAAAGCACCCGCTATGACGCGCTCCACATGCGCAGCAACGGCTTTATCAGCATGATGCAGATGGTGGCGCTCATAATGCTTCTGGTTCCCCCTGTATATTACACAGTGAAGCTTTTCAGAGAAAAGCGGGCTGACCGGAGCTTCATACCGCCTGTTGTGTTCAGATGGGTGGCTGTGCTGGCAATGCTCGCCGGTGCCGGAGTAGCTGAATATTATATCCAGCGCAAGGGCAGCATCGCCCTTATGATCTATCCCGTGCAGCTGCTTCTGCTGCTTCTTGCCGGACTGGTCACATGGTCGCTGGCGCGCCTGTGCGGCTTTGACAGCGAGCAGCAGGGAGAATACTTTGCCGAGTGGCAGCGTCAGGGCGAGAGCGAATATTATGACCAGGACGAATATAACGATCATGATGGCTTTGAAGACCTCCGTGATGATCAGGAAAACCGGTATCCGGAAAACTACTTTGACGAGCCGGCACAGAAATCATCCCGGTTCGTACCACGCCGTCAGTCGGATGCTATGTGGGCAGATGTAGACAGCGCCGACGATTACGACGAATGGTCCTGAAAATGATAATAACAAAACGAGCGGCAGGCTTCGCAAAGAAGCTTGCCGCTCGTTTTTCTGCTGAATTTACTGAACCGGCGAAAGCTCGATAACCCGCTGTGCCAGTGCCGATATTTCGTCCTCGTTGTGAGAAACGAGAACCACCGTGCGGCCTTCGAGCTCCTTTGCCATGACCTCCAGCACCCGCCCTGCGGTGCCGTCGTCCAGCCCCTGTATGGGCTCGTCCAGCAGAAAAAGATCACCGGGATTGGCCAGTGCCCGTGCAACAGCCACTCGCCGCCGCATGCCGCCGCTCAGCTCGGAGGGCAGCTTATGCTCCTCTCCGCCAAGACCCAGCAGCTCAAGACTGCGCAGAGCGGTTTCCTTAACCGCTCCGGCAGCGGTAATGTTGACCAGTGCCGACTTCCACGGCAGCAGCCGGTTTTCCTGAAAGACCACCGACAGCCTTGGCTGAGCGGATATCACGACCGAGCCGCTGCCCGGCTGTTCAAGACCGGCCAGCAGCCGCAGCACAGTGGTCTTTCCGCATCCGGAAACGCCTTTCAGACAGACCCGCTCTCCCGCGGAGACGGTCAGACTGAAGTCGCAAAGCACCTGCCGCCCGTCAAAGCTTTTGTTAACAGAGGATAATGCTATCATATCTTTTTCCTGCCTGTGAGTTTTTTGATGAGAGCCACAAGGGCGTTCTCCAGGACAAGACTGAGGATGATGACCATGGCGGTCCATGCGAAAAGATCCTCGGTCTCAAGGTAAATCTTGGACTGGTAAAGCCCTTTGCCTATGGAGTTGCGGGAAACACAGATGACCTCCGCCGCAATGCCCGCCTTCCACGCAAGGCCGATGCCCGCAGTCAGAGCGCCGGTGAAATAGGGCATGACCGACGGGATGTATATGGAGTGCAGCACGGTTTTGCGGCTCAGCCCGAACACCTGCGCCATTTCAAGAAGGGAGCGGTCGGTCTGCACTGCCCCTGTGTACACGTTGGTCCAGAAAACCGGCGTAACCATGAGCAGAGCGGTCACCGAGGGGACGGTTCCCGTTGGCACAAGCACCAGCAGCAGGATGATGAATGAAGCCACCGGAGTGGATTTGATTATGGTCATGAGCGGGTGAAAAAGGTCGCGCAGCAGCTTTGAGGCTGCGGTGACCGCCCCCAGCATGCTTCCCAGCACCATGCCTCCGGCAAAGCCCAGCAGTATGCGCAGCAGAGAACCGCCCACTGCCGACCACAGCTCTGCCTGTCCCATCATTTCGCCCAGCCGCCGGAAGGTGGCGACAGGGGAGGGAAGCAGCAGTGAGCTTCCAAGCAGCATGCCGGCAAGCTGCCACAGCAGCAGCCAGAATGCCGCAACTCCTAACCATTTTGCCGCCGAAAGCAGCGTTTTTTTCATGGAGTTGTCCTCCTTGTCGGTAATATACACAGCGATATTATACCGCGCTGCAGGCATGAATACAACCCGCACCGCGCAGATTTACCGCAGCTTGATAAAAAATTAACAAAAACCATGATTTAGGTCTTGACATCTGCACTTTGTTAATGTATTATCATATCGACAATAATCGTACTGACCGCAAGGGTTCGCCCAAGCGGAAAGGCGCACAACACATACCGGCTGTCATATCTGCTCCTTTGCTGCCGCGTCCGGGTTCGCCCGGCGGGAAAGCTGCGGGCGGGAATAATGACTGTGTCGTCTGTTTGCCGTGCCTTTCCGGGGCATGGCGATTTTTGTTTAGCGAGCAAAATGAAAGGATGTGTTACCAATGGAAAAGCGTCTGACCGTGCTGAACATCATCATCAGCGACAGGGATTCGGCGGCAAAGGTCAACGATCTGCTGCACGATTACGCACAGTATGTCATAGGCCGCATGGGGCTGCCCTACGGGGAGCGCGGAGTATCCATCATCTGTGTGGTCATGGACATTCCGTCAGCTGAATGCAGTGCTCTTTCGGGCAAGCTTGGCATGCTTCCTTCGGTGACCGCCAAGGTCATAACCCCGAAGCTGTAACCTCTGTAAATCTTATCATTATAAAGGAGAAATTATCATGAAAAGAATCATCAGTGCAATTCTCTTGGCAGTCATGCTCGTGCTGACCGTGGCAGGCTGCGGTACCGCCGAAAAGGCCGATGTGCGCATCGCCGGCATGACCGGTCCCACCGGTATGGGTCTTGCGAAACTGCTGGAGGACGACGAGCTGGAAACCTCTGCCAACGACTACGAGTTCACTCTTGCAGGCACCGCAAACGAGATCAACCCCATGATGATCAACAAGGAGCTTGACATCGCTGCCGTTCCCGCCAACGTCGCATCCGTTCTTTACAACAAGACCAACGGCGGCGTAAAGGTTCTGGCAGTCAACACTCTGGGCGTGCTCTACATCGTCAACACCGACGGTTCGGTTGCATCCCTTGAGGATCTCAGAGGCAAGACCATCTATGCTACCGGACAGGCTGCCACTCCCGAATACACACTGCGCTACATCCTGAGCAGCAACGGCATCGACCCTGATAACGATGTCACCATCGAATTCAAGACCGAGCCCGCCGAGGTGGTCAGCCTTATGGCTACCGGAGAGTGCACCGTCGCTATGCTTCCCCAGCCCTATGTCACCGTTGCCCAGACCAAGGTCGAGGGCGTTGAAGCGGTCATCGACCTGACCGACGAGTGGAACGCCATCGGCGGCGACGGCATGTGCCTGACCGGCGTTGTCATCGCATCCACCGAGTTTGTCGAGAACAATCCCAAGGCCGTGGAGGCTTTCCTCAAGGAGTATGAGGCTTCCATCAACTACGCCAACGAGAACGTGGAAGCAGCCGCCCAGCTCATTGGCAAGTTCGAAATCGTTGCTGCCGGTGTTGCCCAGAAGGCTCTGCCCGAATGCAACCTTACCTTCATTGCCGGTGAGGAGATGAAGACTGCCATCAACGGCTATCTCAATGTCCTCTTCGAGCAGAATCCCGCCGCAGTGGGCGGCGCAATGCCCGCCGACGACTTCTACTATGTCGGCTGAGATTTTA
>JAZUOR010000199.1:0-3421 GCA_045604745.1 Acutalibacteraceae bacterium
CGGGTGCCGGTGTTGAGAATGAAGTTCTTGGTGTCAAGCATGATTCCGGCAAGCATGGCGTCTGCCTCGGCGCGGCCTATGGCACGCTCACAGGTGCTGGATGCAATCTCGGAAACGATCTCCGAAGCGGAGCTTGCGTAGGGCTCCTGAATCATCAGAGCCGCATTCTCAATGTGTTCCACCATCATGCGGTGATGGTCGATGACCACGACATCCGAGACGCGTTCCAGTAGAGGCTTGCAGTCAACAAAGTTGGGGGAGTGGGTGTCCACCACCACCAGCAGGGTGTCTTCACGCACAAGGTCGAGCGCCTGAGCGTAATCGACAAAGCAGTCAACGCCGTTCTTGCGGTAATAGGCGATAAGATCACCTGCCATGGAGGAGGCTTCGTCGGCCACAATGTGAGCTTTTTTGCCCAGCGTCCGGGCGATGGCCTGAATGCCCACAGCCGAGCCCATGGCATCAAGGTCGGCGTTGCGGTGGCCCATGACGATGCAGTTGCCGCAGGATTCGATCATGTCGGCAAGGGAAGCGCCCAGCATTCTGATTCGCACCTTGCTCTGACGTTCGGAGGATTTGGAAACGCCGCCAAAGAAGCTGTAGCCTTCGTCAGACCGGACAACCGCCTGGTCGCCGCCGCGTCCCAGAGCCATGTCAAGGGCCTGCAGAGCCCAGGCTTCGCACTCCTCGATGTCCTTTCCTCCGCGGCCTACACCGATGGAAAGGGTGACGGGAGTGCCTCCCTCAACAGAGATGCTCTTGGCTGTTTCAAGAATGGAGAAGCGTTCGCCGATGAGCCGCTTTGCTTCGCTTTCTTCAACGATTATAAGGCTCTTGTCGCGCACGTTTGCCCAGCATATGCCTGAGCGCTGGTCAGCCCATGCGTTTATCATGGCGTCAACCTCGGAGAACACGCGCACGCGCTCGCTTTCACGGGCCTTGAGCAGCTCTTCCTCGTTGTCAAAGACGATTATCATAACCGTCGGGCGGGAAGCTTCATAGCGTTCCTCGGTGCGCTTGAGGGCAGTGATTGAGTGGAAATACACCACGCTGCCCTTTCCGCTGGCAAGGTCGATGGGGGTGGGGACGCAGTCGTACCACTCCTTGTTCCATTTGAGCCGGAAGCTGTCGCCCTGACGCATGGATTCAAGGTCAAAGTCCTTGTTTATCCTGTGGATGCTGCCGCCGTTATATTCGCCTCCGGACAGAAGCCGGTCGCTGAATGCGCGGTTATACCACACCACCTCACCCTTGCGTCCGAGAACGGCAACGGGAGTGGGCAGACGGTCAAGCAGACTGGAACGCTGGGGTGACAGTTCCTTGTTCACACCTGTGATGAAGCGGCTGACATCCCTGTAGGTCTTGTCGTTGAGCAGAGCCGCGGCTATGGCGCAGGTCACGGTAATGACCAGCAGCACAAGGAAAAGCTTGCGATGCTCGCCGATTATCAGTGAAAGAGCGGTCATGAGAGCCATGACAATGAGCAGAGCTGTTATCATGGTCGATACCGGCCAGAAGCGGCTTAGTAGCTTTTTCATAGGTAAGGTTTTCTCCTTCGGATTACTTCTGGGGCGGCGAAGTGCCGTCCGTGACGTTCCGTCAGAAATATCACTCAGAGGCTCAGACCTCCATGATGACGGGCAGTATCATGGGGCTGCGCTTGGTTTTCTGATAAAGCATGCGGGAAAGCTCATCGCGCACGCGTGTCTTGATGGCCGCCCAGTCGCGTATGCCCGATTCGGCGCAGTCAACGATAACATCGCGCACAAGCTCGCAGGCATCGTCCATCATGGGCTCGGAGTCACGCACATACACAAAGCCTCTGGAGACCACATAAGGTCCGGAGACCAGCTGACCGTCGGAGGAATCTATGGTGGCAACGGCGATGATAAGGCCGTCCTGTCCGAGGTGCTTGCGGTCGCGAAGGACCACGCTGCCCACGTCACCCACGCCGAGGCCGTCAACAAGAACCCGTCCTGCGGGCACCTTTCCGGCGGACTTGATGCCGTCGGCACTGACGTCCACCGAATCACCCAGATCGGCTATCAGGATGTTCTCGTCGGGAATGCCCATGTCGGAGGCAAGGCCGGCGTGCTTCTGCAGGTGCTTCTGCTCGCCGTGTACGGGGATGAAGTACTTCGGACGGGTCAGACCCATCATTATTTTGAGCTCCTCCTGACAGGCGTGTCCGGAAACGTGCACCTCGTACATCTTTTCGTAAACAACTTCGCAGCCGTGGCGCAGCAGCTCATTGACAACGTTGCTGACCGTCTTTTCGTTGCCGGGAATGGGATTGGCGGAGATGATGATGAAATCATCCGGACCCACGGAAACCTGACGATGGTCGGCAAAGGCCATGCGGCTCAGCGCGCTCATGGGCTCGCCCTGACTGCCGGTGGTGATGAGAACCATCTGCTCCTTGGGGTAGCGGTTGATCATGGAAATATCGACCAGAATGCCCTCAGGTACGCGCAGATAGCCCATTTCCTGACCGATGGTGACGGTGTTTATCATGCTGCGTCCGCTCACGGCGACCTTGCGTCCGAAGCGCTCGGCGCAGTCGATGATCTGCTGCACGCGGTGAACGTTGGAGGCGAAGGTGGCGATGATTATGCGCTTTCCGGTGGCAGAGGCCGACTGGAACAGGGTGTTGAAGGAGGCTCCCACAGTGCGCTCGCTGGCGGTGTAGCCGGGACGTTCGGCGTTGGTGGAGTCGGACAGCAGGCACAGAACGCCCTCCTTGCCCAGTTCGGCAAAGCGTCCGAGGTCGATGATGTCGCCGCTGATGGGAGTCATGTCGATCTTGAAGTCGCCGGTCTGCACGATGATTCCGGCAGGAGTGTGCAGGGCGATGGAAACGGCATCGGGGATGGAGTGGTTGACGTTGATGAACTCGGCTGTGAAGCAGCCGAACCGGACCGAGCCGCCCGGATTCACAGTATTGAGGCTGCAGGAGGAGAGAATGTTGTGCTCCCTGAGCTTGCCCTCCAGCAGACCAAGCGCGAGGCGGGTGCCGTATACCGGAATGCTGTATTCCCTGAGCACGTAGGGAATGGCGCCTATGTGATCCTCGTGTCCGTGGGTGAGCAGGATGGCGCGCACCTTGTGAATGTTCTTTGCCAGATAGGTGATATCGGGAATGACCATATCCACGCCCAGCATGGTGTCGTCCGGGAAGGCCATGCCGCAGTCCACGATGACGGCGTCATCGCCGCATTCGTACATGGTCATGTTCTTGCCGATCTCGTTCAGGCCGCCGAGGAAGGTGACCCGGATGGGAACAGCGGCCTTCTTTTTGCGTCCGCCTTTGCGGGCAGGCTGGGCGGCGGTGGAGGAAGCCGCGGCTTTTGCGGCGGCGTTCTTTGACGGGGAAGCCTTGGCGGCGGTTTTTCCGGCGGGAGCGGCTTTTGATTTGGAAGCG
>JAZUOR010000200.1:0-6541 GCA_045604745.1 Acutalibacteraceae bacterium
TGCCGTGGCAAGGACGGGGCAGGACATCACTGCCTTTGAGGCGGTTGCACCCACCCTTGAGGAGATATTTGTTGCGGTAGCGGGAGAGAGTGACGGAGGTGAGAGCAGATGAGACGCTTTGCGCTTGTTTTTGTGCAGGAGTTCAAGGAAACTCTGCGCTCCAAACCGTTCATCATCATCTCGGTATTTTTTGTTGTTATGCTCATGCTTGCAGCGGTGGTGGGCTTTATTCTCACCGGTTTTGGCTCAGGTCCGGACAGCGGCCTTGCCGAAGCACCGGAGCTTAACGCGGACTATGCCGGAGAGGATGATCCCAACGGCCTTTTGCAGCCGGAGCACAGCTACAGTGATTATCTTTATTTCGTGGCGGTCAACGACAGGATCGGCGACGATACCCTTGGCCGGCTGAGCGAGCGGATGCCCGCTTTCCTGTTCCGGGAAATGGAGCTGGATGAAGCAACCGTGGAAGAGATGCTCGCCGGAGATAACATCGACGCATACATGGTGCTGGACACTCCGGAGCACTTTGATATCTATGAGCCTGCCGACCTGTACGGATATTCTCTGGGCGGCATGATAAGTGAAGCGCTCACTGAGGTGAACCGCATCCGCATGCTGGAGCAGCTTGGCATCGGCAGCGATGATGCATGTTCGGTCATAGAAAGCGGTGAGGCATGGTATACCGTACATGCCATAGGCGGCTACAATATGGGCGGATATGTGTACAACTACGTCATGGTCGTACTCATGTTCCTTGTAATAGCCCTTTACGGTCAGATGGTGGCCACCCGTGTGGCTTCGGAAAAGAGCTCCCGCACCATGGAGGTGCTTGCCACATCGGTGTCGCCGGCAGAGCTGCTGTGCGGCAAGGTGATGGGCGTGGGCGCTGCAGGTCTTCTGCAGATCTCGGTGTTCATTCTGGCTGCGGTGGGTCTGATAAAGGGCATGCTTGCCCGTGCACCTCTGCTTTCGGTGGTGGCAGCTCAGCTGCTGGATATTTCCGTCTTTGACATTGCCTGTCTGGTGCTCTATTTTGTGCTGGGCTTTCTGCTTTACGCATTCATCTTCGGCGCGATGGGCTCGATGGTGTCAAGAACGGAGGATCTTTCCGGTGTTGTCTCCCTGCCGACGTATCTTTTCATGATAGGCTACTTTATCGCCATGTTCGCCTCGCTCGGCGGCGAAACAAATGCACTTATGAAAATTGCGTCTTTTGTGCCCTTCTGGTCGCCGGTGACCATGTTCTCCCGCATGTCGGTGGAAGAGGTTCCGCTGGCTCAGGTGGCAATATCCATGTTAATTCTTGTTATCACCGCTGCCGCTGCTGCGTGGCTGTCGGCGCGGATATACCGTTCGGGGATGCTGCGTTACGGCAAGCCGCCCAGAATAAAGGAAATAATCAACGCCGCCAGAAACGGCAGATAAGTGAGGAAATAGCATTATGAAATGGCTGGAAGTTAAGATATATACATCCCGTGAAGGCATCGATGCCGTGTGCGGCAGACTGTACTGTCTGGGTGTCGGCGGAGTGCAGATAGAGGATTCTGCCGACTTTGAGGAGTTCATCGAAACCCGTATGCCCCACTGGGATTATATCGACGAATCTCTTGAACGGCTGCACACCTGCCCCACCACCGTCACGGCCTATCTGACCGACGACGAGGCGGGAATGAATCAGCTGTCGCTCATCCGCGAGGGCATGACTGCCATGCGTGCCGCCGACAAGGATCAGATGTTCGGCGAGCTGCGCATTGAGGTGGACGGCAGAGACGACGAGGAATGGGTCAACAACTGGAAGAAATACTATAAGCCCTTCAACGTCGGTGAGCGCATTCTTGTTCGCCCTGAGTGGGAACAGATAGAGGATGCCGGCGGCAGAGTGGTGCTTACCCTCAATCCCGGTCACCTGTTTGGCACCGGCACCCATCATTCCACCCGCATGTGCATGGAGCAGCTGGAAAAGGCAGTCAGCTCCGGCGACAGGGTGCTTGACCTTGGCTGCGGCAGCGGAATTCTGGGAATTCTGACACTGCTGCTGGGTGCAGACAGCGTGACGGCAGTGGATATCGACGCCGCGGCTCCCAATGTGGTGAGCGAAAACATGGAGCTCAACGGCCTTTCCATGGACAGATGCCGTGTGCTGGTGGGCGATGTGCTGGACGAGAGCAGCATGAGCGGCCCTGTGGGCGAGGGTTATGATCTGGTGGTGGCCAACATAGTTGCAGATGTTATAATAGCTCTGGCTCCCGCTGCGGCCGAACGTCTGCGCGAGGGCGGCACCTTCATCACCTCCGGCATCATCGAGGAGCGTGAGCATCAGGTGGCAGAGGCCATCGAATCTGCCGGTCTGACCATTGAGCACCGTGAACATCAGGGCGGCTGGAGCTGCCTTGTGTGCAGAAAGTGAGCTGCCGCATGAACGATACACTCAAAACAATATCAGAACGGGCCAGCTACCGAGGGAAATACAAGGCGCAGAGCGTGCCGAGAGAGCATCTGCGGCTGATCATGGAGGCAGGGCTTGCCGCGCCATCCGGATGCAACAAGCAGACCACATCGCTTATTGCCGTTGACGAGCCTCAGCTGCTGCGAGAGGTGCTGGCACAGTCGGAACCGCCCATCTGTTCCACGGCACCGGCGGTGATCTGCGTACTTACAAGACGCATCGTTGCCTACAGGGACAGGTGCTACAGTGTGCAGGACTACTCAGCTGCAATAGAAAACATGCTCCTTGCCATCAGATCACTGGGCTACGACAGCTGCTGGTACGAGGGTCACATCACCGACACCGACCGCATCGGAGCAAAAATGGCAGGCCTGCTGGGCGTGCCGGAGGACTATGAGCTGGTGTGTCTGCTGCCGGTGGGAATTGCCGACGAACCGGTCATGCGGGTGGAAAAGCAGCCCTTTGACCGGCGCGCGTGGTTCAACGGCTTTGAGAATAATGATTAAGCAACCAATCCAGAAAGGAACGAATATGCAAATGAAGACCATAAGAAAAATCACTGCCATATCCCTTTGCCTGCTTATGCTTGTTTCTGCTTCGGCATGCGGCAGCAGCGGGTCCATGGAGGATTATCTCCAGCAGCACAATGTGGTTCTGGAAAGCTCGGACAGCGATGTATCCTCAGCCGACTCGGTGCCGGCATCCGGTACGGACGTTTCGGCAAGTGACGTTTCCGGCTCCGATGTTTCAGCCTCAGACGTGACCACCACGACAACAACGACGGTGCCGACCACCGCCGCTCCCCAGTCAAATGCCCTGCCCCAGAGCTTTGTGGGCACATGGGGAGTAATCAGCGTTTATCAGGAAGCAGCCGCCTCTGACATTTCCGTGGACGAGGCTCTGCGCCGCGAGCAGATGACCGGAATTTCCTTTGGCAGCTCGTCCTTTGACCGCAGCGGCGAATCGGTGCGCGATGCGGTGTTCAAGGTCAACGAAAATGCCACATTTGCCGACATGGAGCGTCTGGGCATAAGCACCCAGCCTCTCACCGGCCCTTACGGCGCCGACGCAAAGATAACATCGGTGGAGATCAGCACCTCGGACGGGCTTACCTGCACCACCGTTTTCCTCATCAACGACATGACCCTCATCGCCTTCGGCTCAGGAATGAACGTGTTTACCTATGAGCTGATGAACGCAGTGGGCTGATAAGAGCCATGAGTGAGCGAAAGGGCGGGGTGTCTGTTCACCTCAGCGGCCTTGCGGTGACGCTGGCGATTCTGGCGATAGCACGCAGAATCGTCAGCCGCGTGTATATCACAAGAGCCAAAAACAACCTGATAAGATAAAAAATGCTCCCGGAGTGCGGTTTTGTATTACCGCATTCCGGGAGCTGTTTGTTCAGGATATCATGTCTGTGCAAACTGACTGTTGTACAGCTTTGCGTAAAAGCCGTTCTGTGCCAGCAGCTGGTCGTGGGTGCCCTGCTCCACAATGGAGCCGCTGTTCATCACCAGAATGACATCGGCCTCGCGGATGGTGGAAAGGCGGTGAGCCACGATAAAGGAGGTGCGCCCCTCCATCATCACACCGAATGCGTTCTGTATCCGCAGTTCGGTGCGGGTGTCGATGGAGCTGGTGGCCTCGTCGAGAATGAGCATGGGCGGCAGTGCCAGCATGACGCGTGCGATGCACAGCAGCTGCTTCTGTCCCTGAGAAAGACCGTCGGCGTCCGAGCTGAGCATGGTGTCGTAGCCGTTGGGCAGGCGGCGGATGAAGCTGTGAGCGTGGGAGGCCTTTGCGGCGGCAATGATCTCCTCGTCGGTGGCGTCCGGTCTGCCGATGGCTATATTTTCCCGAACCGTGCCGGTCATGAGCCATGTGTCCTGCAGAACCATGCCGAAGCTGGTGCGCAGACTGTGGCGGGTGATATCACGCACATCAGAGCCGTCCACGCTGATGGCTCCTCCGTTCACGTCGTAAAAGCGCATGAGCAGATTGATGAGCGTGGTCTTGCCGCAGCCGGTGGGACCGACGATAGCCACACGCTGTCCCGGCTGCACACTGAGATTCATGTGCTCGATGAGCTTTTTCTCCGGAACATAGGAGAAGCTGACATCGGAAAAATCCACACTGCCCTGAGCGTCGGAAAGAACACGGGCATCCTGAGCGTCGGGAGTCTGGGGAGTCTGTTCAATGAGTGAAAAAACACGGGAAGCGCAGGCAAAGGCATTCTGCAGCTCTGTGATTACGCCGGATATCTCGTTGAAGGGCTTGGTGTACTGATTTGCATAGGAAAGCAGCGCAGAGAGATTGCCTACGGTGAACGGAACGGCACCGCCGGCGGTGGCGATGCAGGTCATGGCTCCGATAAGTGCCACCGCGGCGTACACGATGCCGTTGACGCAGCGGGTGCAGGGGTTGGTCAGGGAAGAGAAGAAAACAGCTTTGAGCGAACACTGCTCCAGCCGCTCGTTGACCTCCTCAAAGCGCAGGGTGACGCTTTGCTCCTGAGTGAATGCCTTGACAACCTTCTGGTTGGTGAGGATCTCATCCACAAGAGCGGTCTGCTCGGCCTTGGTCTGCGCCTGTGCGGTAAACATGGAATAGGTGCGGGTGGCAATGAAGCGAGCCACCACAAAGCTGATGGGAGTGAGAACCACCACGGTCAGGGCTATAAGCGGGCGGATGGTCAGCATGAAGCCCAGCGTGCCGATGATGGTGGCGATGCCGGTGAACAGCTGGGAAAAGCCCAGCAGCAAACCATTGGAGAACTGATCTACGTCGGATATCACCCGGCTGACCAGCTCGCCGCCCGGATGGGTGTCAAGATAATCAAAGGGAAGAATATTGATCTTTGCAAACGCCTGCTGACGCACATCGCGTACGACTGCGCAGGTGATCCGGTTGTTAAGGGCGTTGATGACCCACTGACCTGCCGCCGTTAGGACAACGACGATGCCTATGCGCACCAGAATGGGCACAATGGCGGTAAAATCAACCCTTCCGACCCCGATGATGAGGTCGATGGCCTGTCCCACAAGGATGGGAACATACAGAGTGAGCGCGGCGCACAGTGCTGAAAGAATGATGGAGGTGACCACCTGCCCCCGATAGGGCTTCAGGCAGCGAAGCACCTTTTTAAGCGTGCCCCGCTCGGCGTGAGTTTTGTTGGCTGAATTCTTTCTGCTCATTGTCCTGACGCCTCCTTTTTGAACTGGGAGTCGTAGATCTCGCGGTAGGCGTGGCAGCTTTCCAGCAGCTGTCCGTGAGAGCCTGAGCCGACCAGCTCGCCGTCGTCCAGCACCAGAATGAGATCTGCGTGCTGAATGGAAGCGGTGCGCTGGGAAACGATGAATACCGTGGGATTATAGTCAAGCTCCTTCAGTGCCCTGCGCAGAGCCGCGTCGGTGGCGTAATCCAGAGCCGAGGAGCTGTCGTCCAGAATGAGTATTTCGGGTCTGCGCACAAGGGCACGGGCGATGGTAAGCCGCTGACGCTGACCGCCGGAAAGGTTGCGTCCGTTCTGTTCCACCTCGGCATCAAGGCCGCCCTTGGCAGCCACGATGTCGGAGGCCTGAGCCAGAGCAACGGCCTGCCCGATATCTTCGTCGGTGGCTTTTTCGTTGCCCCACAGCAGATTTTCACGGATGGAACCCTTGAACAGCACCGCTTTCTGGGGGACGATGCCTATGATGGAGCGAAGTTCGGCGGGGTCAAGAGTGCGCACATCCTTGCCCTTGACCAGTACCGCACCCTTTTCGGCGTCATAGAAACGGGGGATAAGGTTGACCAGTGAGCTTTTGCCCGAACCGGTACCGCCGATGATGCCGACTGTCTGTCCGGGCTGCACGGAAAAGGAAATGTCGCTCAGCGCTTCATCGCCGCCGCCGGCGTAATTCAGGCTGACCGAGCGGAACTCCACGATACCGGAGCTGCCGGCATTTGCTTCGCCGGTGAGGACATCCTGACCCGATTCGGAATCCAGCACGGTGCCGATGCGGTTGGCACAGGCGACGGATTTATTGATATTGATTATCAGATTGGCAAGCTTGATGAGCTCCACAAGAATCTGGGACATGTAGTTGTACATGG
>JAZUOR010000201.1:0-2518 GCA_045604745.1 Acutalibacteraceae bacterium
GCGGTCTTGACACTGTGGCGGTGCGCATGCCTTCCCACCCGGTTGCCCGCGCCATAATTGACGCTGCGGGTGTGCCGCTGGCTGCTCCCTCCGCCAATCTTTCCGGCAGTCCCAGCCCCACCACTGCCGCCCATGTCTTTGCCGACATGGACGGGCGCATTGACGCGGTTGTGGACGGCGGCGAGTGCTCCTTTGGCCTTGAATCCACGGTGGTGTCGGTGTGCGCAGACGTGCCCCAGCTGCTCAGACCGGGCGCAGTCACACCGGAGATGCTCAAGGCGGTCACCGGACAGCTGGTCATCAACCACGCTGTGCTCAGCGACCTTGCCGAGGGCGAGCAGGCCGCTTCCCCCGGCATGAAATACAAACACTACGCTCCCACCGCAAAGGTCACCATACTGCGCGGCAGTCGCGAGAGCTATATTGCTTACTGCAACGCCCACTCCGGCGACGGCATTTACGCCCTGTGCTTTGAGGGCGACGGCGAGGCTCTGGATATTCCAGCCATTGAATACGGGCGGGAGGACGATCTCCTCTCGCAGGCTCACGGGCTCTTTGCTGCCCTGCGCGAGCTTGACAGCAAGGGAGCAAAAACTGCCTACGCCCGCTGCTGCCCGCCGGAGGGCGTGGGACTGGCGGTGTGCAACCGTCTGCTGCGTTCGGCTGCCTTTGAGGTGCTGGATATATAATATGGTATGGATTCCTCGATACTTCGTGTATTTTTGCGTTGTCATATCACGTTGAGTAATTGCCACCATAATTATTATGTAAACTTAAATAAATCGCGATATCCGCAAAACACTGGACAATTGTGTCGGATTCTGCTACAATAATTATGTCGCGCAGCGGATTACACATCGAAAACCGGCTGCGCACGCAAATATCACACAGGGAGGTATCGTTATGCTCCAATGGTTCACCAGTGATCCGGTGCTGGCTCTGATGTATATTCTGGCCATTCCCGCAACGGTAATTCTCATCCTTCAGACCATCATGCTGCTCTTTGGCATGGGCGGCGAGGACGGAGAGCTTGACAGCGACACCAGCGGCATCGGCGACAGCATGGATATTGACACCGACATGGACGCCGACCTTGACGGCGACATTCACGTGGACGAGGGAGGCTTTGAGGGCGACACCGGTCTGCGGCTGTTCACAGTGCGCGGTATGGTTGCTTTCTTCTCCGTAGGCGGCTGGGCGGGCATCGCTGCTCTCAAGCTCGGCGCAAAGCCTTTGCTCGCCGTGTTTATCGCCCTTGTTTTCGGCATTGCCGCACTGTTCCTTGTGGCGCTCTTCTTCAAATGGATACCAAAAATCCGCCACAACGGCACCATGCGTCTTACCAACTCGGTGGGCAGCATCGGCGAGGTGTACATCACCATTCCCGCCAACGCCGCAGGCAGCGGCAAGATAAACGTGGTTCTCCAGAGCCAGCTGAGTGAGCTGACCGCGGTCACCTATGCCGACCGTCCTCTCAGATACGGCGAAAAGGTGAAGGTCACCGGTACCATCGGTGAAAACACACTGATTGTTGAGCCGGTGGATCCGGCTGCAGCAAAAAACTAATAGTCAAGGGTGTCTGAGGGCATACTCTGTCCGACCGCACCCATAATTAATCAGAGGTTTAGAAAGGGGTTTCAATTATGCCATTCGAAGTATTCATGACCATCGTAGTCATCGCCGTGCTGCTGTTCAGCATGATCCTTGTCATTCTCAAGCGCTACCGCAAGTGTCCTTCTGACAAGATCATGGTCATCTACGGTAAGCTGGGCTCCAAGGACGGCAAGAACGTCTCCTCCAAGTGCATCCACGGCGGCGCCGAGTTCATCTGGCCGGTCATTCAGGACTATCAGTATCTCGACCTGACTCCCATTTCCATCAACGTCGACCTGACCAACGCCCTGTCCCGTCAGAACATCCGTATCGACGTCCCCTCCCGATTCACTGTCGGTATCTCCACCGAGCCGGGTATCATGCAGAACGCCGCCGAGCGTCTGCTTGGCCTGCGTATGGCTGAGATCCAGGAACTGGCCAAGGATATCATCTTCGGTCAGCTTCGTCTGGTCATCGCCACCATGGAGATCGAAGAGATCAACACCGACCGTGATAAGTTCCTCGAGGCTGTCAGCCACAACGTGGAAAGCGAACTGAAGAAGATCGGTCTGCGCCTTATCAACGTCAACGTCACCGACATCACCGACGAGTCCGGATACATCGAGGCTCTTGGTAAGCAAGCCGCTGCCCGCGCCATCAACGACGCCAAGCGCTCCGTTGCCGAACAGAACAGAGAAGGTTCCATCGGTCAGGCCAACGCCCAGAGAGACGAGCGTATCAGCGTAGCCTCTGCCAACGCCACCGCCGTCAACGGCGAAAACGAAGCCAAGGCCGCCATCGCTCAGTCCGACGCCACCCGTCGTGAGCGTGAAGCCGAAGCCGCCCGCCGCGCCGTAGCCGCCGAAAACGTTGCTAAGGCCAAGGCTCTGGAAGAATCCTATCAGGCTGAAAAGCAGGCTGAAGA
>JAZUOR010000202.1:0-9205 GCA_045604745.1 Acutalibacteraceae bacterium
GAATGACCTGATAGGTCGCCAGCAGCTTCTGGGATGCGGTCAGGTCGCTGGCGTTAACATGCGCATTGAGCTCTGCACTCTGGGACGACACGTTGGTTACGTACAGATCCACATACGATGTATATTTCGGGGTCAGAAGAAATGAACATGCCAGAAAGGCAGCCACTCCGAACAGTATCGAAATGAATACTATCTGTTTGAGCTTGTACTTTACAATATTAAGTAATTCCAACAGATTGATTTCCTCATCCATGAGTATCAGCACCTTTCATTGCTAAAGTGGTAATGTGCATTTGGAATCTTACGAAACGTTATTCAGCGCCCTCTCGTTTGAGAACTACGATAAATGTCTTGAATATGATCTTCAGATCCAGCCCCAGATCCCAGTTGGATATGTATTCCTCGTCAAGCTTTACGATCTCTTCAAAATCGGTGATCTCGCTTCTGCCGCTGACCTGCCAGAGTCCCGTCAGACCAGGCGTGATACCAAGTCTTACCTTATGGTGGGGCTCATACTGCCTGAACTCATCCAGTGTCGGAGGACGGGTACCCACAACACTCATGCTGCCGGCAAGTATGTTGAATGCCTGAGGCAGTTCGTCCAGACTCGTTTTTCTGAGGAACTTACCTATGCGAGTGATGCGTGGGTCGTTCTTCATCTTGAACATATTTCCCGACATCTCATTGTCTTTCATCAGTTCAGCCTTGCGCTGCTCGGCATCTGTATACATTGTGCGGTACTTTATGATCCTGAATATTCTTCCGTTCCGACCCACACGCTTCTGAGTGAAGAATATCGGGCCGCGATCCTCAAAATAGATCATGGGTCCAATAAAAACAGTAAGCACTATAACTGCCGCAGCGCCTAAAAGCCCAAAGCCAATATCCATTGCCCGTTTGAGCATACGCTGTCTGGGAGACGCCATATTGATGCTGCTGGATACAACCGCAAAGCCGTTCAGGTCCTGCACCACCTTGGAAGGCGCGTCGTAATCTCCCATTCGCAGCACAAGATGAGCAGTGGCACCAATGGTATTGATATACTTGATTTTATCTCCTGCAGATTCGAAGTCCGCTGTGTCTATCATTATCTCGTCGACAACATTCTCAAGCACGTATTCCTTCCACGTTGCCGCATTGGCAACTACCGGAACACCGCAGACACTTTGTCCGACCATGTCGGCATCCATCACAATAACGCCGGCAATTCCGAGCGCGTGCGTATTGTTGCTCAGCACGGTGCTCACCGTTCTTACTGCACTTGCCTCCTCGGTCATAACAAGAAACATTATCCCGCCGGTACCTTTTTTCTCCCTGCGCTTGAGCAGTATCTTCTTGATGACGATGCGGGAAATGTACATCAGCACACAGGAAAAAATAAACGTAAGACCCACAATGATTCTCGACATAACATCGGTTCTTTTAATGATAAACATCAGCATGACTATCATTACAAGCACTATGATGTTATGAACCAGGGTTGCCTTGAGCTCCTTTGCGTAGCCACGTTTCATTATGTCCTTGTAGCTGCTGAAAAACAGCGCCGCAAATACATGAAACACTGGATACAGGAAAATCAGCATGAAAAAAAAACTTTCCCTGATATTTACCAGATTGGGATGTCTGATCAGGCAAGCTGTCATGAACGCCGAAAGATTCCACAGCATATCTGTCAGCATGAAATGACCGTGCTGAAACCATCCGTTCGCTTTAGACCTGTACATATTTTATGATTTCCTCCACAAATGATCTATCTGCTCGGCGGCATTGTGCTGTGCTTCTGCAGACCGAAAATCAGGATTTCTGTCCTCCACTTCCGCAAAGTATATCGAGTTTATATTACACCTTTTCCCCCTTGTTTGTCAATAACAAAACCCTATTCTGCTCTGCCGCAGCCGGTTCCAATCCCACGATTTTGCACGGCAAATTGCAAGCCCGCGGGTTTTACCCGCGGGCTTGCTGCCTTGATTTGACTCGGTTGTGTGCGAAGCCTGCGTTTTCCTGAAACACAGTATGGTTTCCGCACGTTTAGCTCACTTTGAGCTCATTCTGTTTTTCATTGATATTGCTTTCTGCAGCAGAATCATTACTCCCGGCATATTGTGCCTTATCAGGAACGCTTCCAACAACTGCTTTTTCCGGCAGCGACCGCTCGATTCCTTTTTTGCAAACCTCCGGCAGTTGCTGTCAGCCATCATCTTCTTCATCTCTTCACGCTTTTTCAAAAAAGGCAGGTCGCTGTCACTGAGCACTCTCCAGTCGATCTCAGCAATATTGTACCAGAGCAGAGCCAGGGACTCCTCCTTCGCAAGATGCCTGACACTACGCTCCACAACATCAAAATAATGCCTGCCCATTTCCGGTCCCGCCCACTTCTGGTTGTTCATGGCAGAAGCGGGATTGTCGAGATAATAGTACACATACAGATCCCTGTAGCTGACCGTTTTGCTGTGCATCAGATACGCAAACAGAAACGCGGCGTCCTCGCCGTACTTCAGGCCGGTATCAAAAGCAAGATCATTTTCGGATATGATGCTGCGCCTGAATACTTTTGCCCAGACCGATCGCATCAGCCCGTGCCATTTTCTGTACACTCCGCAGCCCATTGTGAGGCTGAAATCCAGCAATTCCTCGATATCATTCTTAACTCCGTCACACAGCGACGCATCTATCGGGTACGCCCTTACGCTGGCACCATCTCTTACATAGTAGTTGTTCATGATAATCAGATCCGCATTCCCGTCGGCAAGAATCGCTTCTGCCGAGGACAGGTAATCCCGCTCTATCCAATCATCCGCATCCACAAAAATTATATATTCTCCCTGCGCCCGACGCAGACCCTCGTTTCGACTGTCGGAAACGCCGCCATTACTCTTACTAATGTATGTTATTCTTGGGTCGGACGCAGCATATTCCAAACATACATCACCGCTTCTGTCGGTCGATCCGTCATTTACCAGTATCAGCTCTAACTCCGGAAATGTTTGCCCCAGCACAGACTCTATGGTCTTCCCTATGAACTTTTCGGCATTGTAAATCGGAACTATGATTGAATATTTAATCACAAGCTATCCTCCTGTAAGCATGCAAAGCAAGCTGCCCCGTCCGTACTCTGTGCGGCTTCCTCTGCGGAGCATACCGGATTCACCGGAAACGCAGCCGATAGCTGCTTCGTCATCCTTCCGCAGATATTCCTGCGGTCTCATGTCGACAATGGTATTTACAGCATTTTCAGGTCCGAAAAAAGCATCAGCAGGCCGGCGCACCGCTTTTCCACCAGCAGCAGAAAGAGCTTCTGGGCTCTACCCAGACTATCTTTCGGATACTGCCGTATGGTCGTCTGAACCAGTTCATCGTCACATATTCCGGCTATATTGGCCTTGCGCACCTTTCTGCTGAGCCCGGATACGTTCTTGCCTTCCTGCCTTATGCACATTCTGATGTACACAAAAAACAGTCTCTGAAGGCGCACCAGAGTTTCTTCCTCATATCCAAGCCCTCTTAACTTTTTATCCATCTCAAGATGAAAATGCCTGACTGCCTCAAAGCGGTCTTTCCGGTATTTTGTTGACAGCGACTTTTCGTTGACTCTGTAGTTGTAGCCAATGTATGAAGTTGTACAGGCGCCGTCCGCATGCTGCATATAATCTATGTTGAAGACCAGATCTTCTGATATCAGCTGCCGTTCCGACGGAAACCGCAGATTGTTCACGACAATATGTCTCACATTATACAACGTTCCGCATACCGCCATCTCAACGGAGTCTTTTTTGTCGGGCCGCGAGCCGATCAATCTTGGAAGCAACTCAAGCTTTGCGCCGCTTCCGGAAAACACCTCGTCACTGTATCTGATTTCTTTAATAACTTCTTTTTTATCCGTAACCCTGTAGAATCCGCTTTTGCAAACATCCACTTTGTGCTTTATAATACAGTCACACAGCTGCTCTATATAATCGGAATCCACATGGTCGTCTGAGTCCAGAAAAGTCACAAAATCTCCTGATATGCTTTGCAGCCCCGTGTTTCTTGCCTCTCCCAGACCTTCATTTTCTTTATGGATAACTCTGAAATTGTCATATCTTGCCGCATACTGATCGCATATTTCACCGCTGGAATCGGTCGACCCATCGTTAACCATCACAACTTCGATGTTCTTATAGGTCTGAGCCCGTATGCTGTCCAGACACTCCGCCAGATATTTTTCTGCGTTGTATACGGGCACAATTATGCTGATAAGCATAGACAGTCAATCTCCTTATGTTTTGATGTTTCTGCATCTGCCCGCCCATATAAACACTGCAGGAATGCGTTTCACTCCTCTGCGGGCCCGCTCTTCTCATCTTGAGCCGGCAATACATCCTGAGTAACAATACTTCCGGCTTTTATCATTGAATTGTCCGCAATGGTAATTCCGCCGACAACAATTGCTCCTGTGTATACAACACAATTGCTCCCGAACAGCGGCATGCCACGGATCACTCCGTCTTCATCCAGCCTTCCGGGCTTTCCGTTGCCTCCGCCCAGCGTAACCTGCTGATACACCCTGATGGGACCTTTGGTTATAACGTTTTTTCCGATTACAGTGCCAAGTCCATGCACAAGTACAAATCCACCTGCCAGATTGGCGCGATAATCAAGATCCACATGAAACAGCAGCCGGTTTATGTACCATATTATTTTGCTCAGAGGCTCCAGATGCCATCTGTAGAGCAGTGCGGACAACCTGAAAAGGCAAACGCTATGAAAGTTCGGATTAAACAATATGGTAACTATTCTTTTACCGATCCCTTCTCCCGCAACGAATTGCCTGAAGTCTTCAGCTATCCTCACACCATCACTCCTTTTTTGCACAAATGCGCATCTTCACCTGCAGTAAATATCTCTTAGTTTTTTTGCTTCCTGACAGATGTCAAATCCATGCTTCCTGATCGCCTCGCCGGTATCCATGTTCCGGTCGCCGGCATTTTTAAGTGCTGCAATGACCTGTTCTGCCCAGCTTTCAGCGCCGTCGTCCAGCGGCTTGTAGCGCACCAGCTCCGTACACCTGGCCTCCCCGGTGACATTTGTCGACACTATAACCGGCAGCACTGCCGCCTGAGCCTCAAGCATCACCAACGGCAGCCCCTCCCAGAGCGACGGGAGAACAAAGATGTCCATAGCCTGATAGAGACGGTCGATATCGTTCCTCACTCCGGCAAAAACCACGTATTCGTCGAGTCCCAGTTCCCGAACCTTATCCCTGACCTCCTGCAGCTTGCCTCCCTGCCCTATCAGAAGCAGTTTTGAGCGCGGAACAAGCTTATGGAGACAGCTGAACACGTCCACCAGAAACGACTGGTTTTTATCGACCGTAAAATGTCCGATATGCCCGATAAGATATTCGTCCTCCACTCCCAGCTCCCGCCGGCAGGACTGACGCGAATTTTCGTTGAACGCAAATTTTTCGGTATCAATGGCATTGTTGAGCACAATATACCCTGACTTGTAGAGCCAGTTCCCGGACTTTTCCGAGCACGCGATAAAGGTGTCGGCAAAAAGCCTCATCAAAGGCTTCAGTGCCACATTGAAAAAAGGATGATCACAGGAGGTGCTGTGGCTGTGTACTATCACATTCCCCACCCGGTTCAGTCTGGCAATCAGCGAATCAATCGCCATAGTGCTGCTGTTGCCATGAATGTGGACAACATCATATCCGCTCTTCAGCACCCTGCCCAGAGCTTTGGCATAGCCTTTGAGATCCTTTTTTCGTTCCGGAACAATGATAATCCTTCCGATTTTTTCGAATTTTTCTCTTATCTCATCGCAAATTGAATCAAAGGCGAGAAAGTCTATTTCCATGCCTGTCCGGTCCATTGCGCTCAGATAATTGTATATCACTGTGGTGATACCGTTGAACTGCAGTCCAACGGTATTAATAACCAATATTTTCCTGTTCATGCTCCTGCCTTCCAAATTCGCCAAAAGACGGCGCGTCTGACCGATTCTCACGCGCACCCGATACAGCCGGACGCGGCATTATGTCAGGAATTGATGAATTTTTCTATACTATTGATGATCTCGCCGGTGTTGCTCACAAAGGACACGAAATCCGTATTCTTGGTATACTCCAGAGCTTCTGCAAGTCTGTCCGTATCCAGACACTCACATATCAGATTCATTTCCCCGAACTGCTCAATCAGCTGCAGCTGGTGGTCGTCCACATGCTCGCCATACTTTGCCCTTCGAGGTACCGCGATCACCTTCTTGTTTTTCTTTACCGCACCTATGATTGCTCCCGTTCCACCGTGAGTTATCACGATGTCTGCACGGCTTATCATGTCGGCAAACTCATCCTGATTCAAAAAGTCACGGTATTCATAGTTTTTGGGGCGATAGTCCGAAAAACCGCACTGTGCAAACACCTTTTCTTTTATTTCTCCGCTCGCAACCAGTCTGTCAACCGCCTCAAGCAGCCTGTTGAACTGAAACTTCTGCGAACCCAGTATAACAAAAATCATTCCGGAAACTCCTCAATAAATGCTGCCCAGATATATTGCATCGGGGTAAAACTCAAGCATTGACTCCCACTGAACATAAAACTGGTCGGCATAATTATACAGATACTTTCCGGTTTCCGTGGGGGAAGATACTTTGGCAAACGATTCAATATAAATCAGCTTTTTTTTGAACAATTTTGCGGTCAGGCACAACGGGATCATTGCCAGAACACCAGTTGTGATAACAACGTCCGGCCGTTCCTTAATATAGATGAACAGGCTCTTTACTGTGTTGACAACCACCCAGAACGGAAAACTCCATTCTTTCCGGTTTATCTGATGCATATAGTACAGGCGCTTCCCCTTGACTGAGGGCTTGTACTTCGTTTTTTCGGTAACAATAAAGCTTTCATATTTATCCATCAGCGGTCTGAGCATCAATATCTGCTCAAAATGACCGCCCGAAGAAGCTGCAAAACATATCTTGACGCTCATAATAAGGCGCTCCTTATGCAATTACTTGGCACAATTACGGTGCCGGTATCCGTACACCCTTGATCTGCCCCGGTATAAACAGTCATCTGTATGTCCGAGGTCGTTTTCAGTGAGGTAAAGGCACCCTGCGGATTCACCAAACTGCTCCGTCAAGGCACATCTGCTCAAATTGCACTGTTAAGTATAACATTATTTGTCGCTAATGTCAACGAAAGTACATAAGCAGAATCCAGCGAAAACGCCACCGGAAAACTGTTCTCCGGCGGCGTAAAGAGCATTGTAAATCCGGCAGCCAATAGTGCAAAGCCGACACTGTATGCAACCACAAAGTATCACCGAGTCAGATGCGGCACTGCTTCGTCAATCCCCATGGACGCGTCATGGTCAAACGACGAAGCGCTTCATGAAGCATCATCGATTTTCATCAAATTTCATGCTGTTCGATCATTCCGGCCTTTTGTATATTTTGTCCCCGTCACAAAGCACATGAACGGCACGCGTGCCGTGATGTCGCAGCAGGCAAAGGTCGCCGGATAAGCGAGCATCACGCTGCCGAAAAACAGAACGGCAACATTGCTTCCACACACGGAATGCAGTACGTACTGAAACAGAACCACCCAGACGAAATGATAAGTGTAGAACAGGAATGACTTTGCTCCCATGTACCCGGATACTTTTCCTGTAAAGTTCAGGTATCTCTTGGCAAGGCCGATCAGCGCTATGATCATAACCCACTCGGACACATATTTGGCAGCAGTATTGAGAAGGTCGTAATTTTTGCCCGACCAGAGGAAAAGATACACGTTGAGCACCGCTGCAGCCAATCCGGCGCCTGACAGAAGCCAGCAGTTCTTTTCCGCCTTTGCTATAGTATCTTCGTTTGAGAACACAAAATATCCAAGTAAAAAAAGGTATATATATTCCGCAAGGCTCTTTCCACCGATAGAAAGCAGCTCGCTGAGCAGCGGGAGCGGCAGCCCCAGAAGGAGAATCGACCAGAACGGAATCGCTTTCCCGGACTCTGAATCAGCCTTTTTTATCAGCGACAATATCAACGCGCTGAGAATCGAAATGACCAGCAAATAAAGCAGGAACCAGAATTGTCCGAACGAGAAACCTCCGTCCGCACCGGTAAGATCGGTAAACCTTGTGAAGAACACCGCATAATGCCGGAAAAAGCCTCCCTCATAGCCGCAGTTGAACCTGTCCGCTATATAAGTCATCACCGGCATCAGCACTATGGTTCCGAACACAAACGGCGGCAGCAGCCTTTTCACTCTCTCGGCAATATATTCTCCCGTGGATCTCTTCCGAAGTGCAAACCGCGTTCCTATTCCGGAGAGCACAAACAGCAGCGGCATAAAATACGGACTGAAAAAGACAACAATACTGCTGATCAGGCGGTTTCCCTCAAAATTGATATAATTAGGTTCACCCCAGACGTTCCACGCCATGGCAGCGTGGTATGGTATAAGTATAAGTAGAATCATCCATCTCAGATTGTCAATATAGTGCCTTCTTGTGTTTGAATGCATATCGTCTCCTCCGTAATCCATCGTTTCTCTGTTCCGGATTATATCATATATAATAATTTCACGCAACGAAAAGGCGGAGTCTTTCACAGCCCCTCACAAAAGGCACAGACACAGTTTCAGATGAGGCTTCTGCAAACTCATTTATGCCGTACAGGAACGACAACAAGAGCTATAAATCCCGACCGGCTGTCAGCAACAGCGTGTTGCTTGTTTATCCGGCGGCTTTGCTATATAATGACCGGGAGGTGATGACATTATGAACACGAAGGATATTATTCTTGCACTCAGAACGAAAACTGGCATGTCGCAGGACGAGCTTGCGGAAAAAGTGTTTGTGACCCGTCAGGCCGTTTCCCGCTGGGAAAACGGTGAAACCACACCGAACACCGAAACCCTGAAGCTGCTGTCAAAGCTGTTTGATGTGTCTATCAATACCCTTCTCGGCCCACCCAGACAACTTGTTTGTCAATGCTGCGGCATGCCGCTGGAAGACGCTGATGTCAGCAAGGAAACAGACGGCTTTTTTAACGAAGAATACTGCAAATGGTGCTATGCCGACGGCGAGTATATGTATCATAACATGGATGATTTAATAGAGATCTGTGTCCAGAATATTGCAAATGAGAACTTCTCTGCCGAACAGGCACGTGCATATATGAGAGATATGCTACCTAATCTCAATTACTGGAAAAAATATAA
>JAZUOR010000203.1:0-8726 GCA_045604745.1 Acutalibacteraceae bacterium
GTGCTCACTTGGTATCGACTGCAAAACAGATGCAAGGTTTATCAGGAACGGTCATTCTCCGCTGGACGGTCTTTTGCAGTTCAGGCTGGAGAACGGCAGCTTTGCCCACACCCTTGGAGGCACGTCCGACCATATGGCCACCGCACAGTCCTTTGCTGCCATGGTGGCTATGCAGAGACATAACAACGGTGCCGGTCCGCTGTATCTGCTGGACGAGCAGCCTGACAACACAGTGGTTCATTCGCCTCTGACCACAGAGTCCGAACGAAGCCCTTCCGGATTTCGGCTTTGGGCTTGTCTTTCTGTTGTCATCACAGCTGCGGCGATATGCGCTGCGCTTTATTTTTCCGGCAGACGGTCGGGCAGGAATTTTACCGTGATCGCTGCAGCGGCATGTGCTGCACTGATTCTTATATTCACCCTCGACATACAGAAGCCCTCCGATTATTACGGCACCCGTCCATCCGGAACGGATGTAACCGGCGAGGTGACCATCACTATCCGCTGTGACACCATCGCCGGAAAGGTTGATTCACAGTATATCCCGGACGACGGCATCATACTTGATGTCACCTCCATGCCGCTGTGCGAAGGCGACTCAGTGTATGACATCCTGACCAAAGCGGTGCGGGAGCACTCCATACACATGGAAAGCGAAAATTCAGCAGGCGGACGCTACATCGCAGGCATAAACCATATCTACGAGCTTGAGCACGGAGATCTGTCCGGCTGGATGTACCGCGTTAACGGAGAGAAGCCGTCGATGGGCTGTGAGGCTTTTATTCCTGCTGATGGCGATGCCATCGAGTGGCTTTATTCCTGCGACATCGGCAACGACCTTTAAAATAATTTCCGACCTGTAAGTCTTCGAAAGGAGGAGCGCAATGAGAGCCTTCGGCGAGTATCATCCGGCGGCAGTGGCTGTCTGCCTTATGTCATGTGCAGGCATTACCATGTTCAGCAGCAACCCTGTCATTGCACTCATTTCCCTTGCCGGCGCGCTGACCCTGTGGCTGGTTCGCAACGGAGGCTCAAACGCCCGGTCACATCTGTTTTTTTCAGTACTCCTTTTCGCTGTTCCGCTGGTGAATATGCTTGTTTCACACAACGGCGTGACCGTTCTGCTGGTAGTCAACGACAACCCGGTCACCCTTGAGGCGCTGCTCTACGGACTGTGGGCGGCGGTCATGCTGATTGCCGTGCTGTACTGGTTCCGCAGCTTTACGCAGATAATGACCTCCGACCGGCTGCTTTGTCTGCTTGGCGGGCTTTCGCCGCGGCTTGCACTGATGCTGACCATGGCTCTGCGATTCGTCCCGCATCTGGGGCAGCAGGCAAAGAAAACAGAAAACGCCCAGAAGGCACTTGGTCTTTACAAGGAGGATAACTTCATCGACCTTATAAAGGGCAAGCTGAGGGTATTTTCAATACTGATTACATGGGCACTGGAAAACGGCATCACCACTGCCGACAGCATGTCTGCCCGCGGCTACGGTACCGGCAGACGCACCACCTATTCCGTTTACCGGTTTCGTCCGGCTGACGTATTGGTCACAGTGCTTTCGCTGGTGCTGCTGGCTTTATGCGCCGCAGGACTGGCACTGGGCAACGGAGAGTATTCGTTTTATCCGCAGCTGGACTCCGTTCCCCATTCACCATGGTGTATCGCTTCGTACACCTGCTTCGGCGGCCTTGCTTTGCTGCCGTCCATTATTGAACTGGAGGTGAAGCTGCGTTGGCACAGCTTCAGATCCGCGATCTGAGCTTTACCTATCCTCAGTGCGGGCAAAAAACACTTTCCGACATCAGCTTTACCGTTGAACAGGGACAGCTGGTAACCATATGCGGTTCCACCGGCAGCGGCAAAACAACTCTGCTGCGCTGTCTGAAGCGTCAGCTGACTCCGCTTGGAGAGATGAGCGGTCAGGTACTGTATAACGGCGTTCCTCTGACCGAACTGGACGAACGCACCGCCGCCTGTTCGGCAGGATATGTCATGCAGAGACCAGAGGAGCAGATAGTCACCGACAAGGTGTGGCACGAGCTGGCCTTCGGCCTTGAAAATCTTGGTCTTGACCGGCAGACCATCCGCCGCCGCACAGCGGAGATGGCCTGTTATTTCGGCATAGGTCATTGGTTTGACCGGGACACCGCCCAGCTTTCCGGCGGACAGAAACAGCTGCTCAATCTTGCCTCGGTCATGGTAATGAACCCGGATATTCTCATTCTGGATGAACCCACCGCCCAGCTCGACCCCATAGCTGCAGCAGATTTTCTCTCCACCATCAGGCGGCTCTGCCGGGATTACGCCTTGACGGTCATCATCGCAGAGCACCGTCTTGAGGACATTCTGCCCGACTGTGACCGTCTGCTGGTGATGGATAACGGACGGCTAATTGATTACGACACTCCCTCTTCCGCCGCCTCAAGACTGAGCACAAAATCCGCGCTTCTTGCCGCCATGCCTGCAGCGGTGCGGCTGCACAACGCCCTTGCCGGACACGAAGAAAGGCATTTCTGCCCGCTGAGCGTCCGCGAAGGGCGGCAGTTCATAACCTCCGGCTGGGGCTGTGATATCCCTTCGCTGCCGGAAGAAGAATACAACCATTCCGGCAAGCCTGCTCTGGAGTTTTCCGGATGCTTTTTCCGCTACGAGCGCACGGGTCCCGATGTTCTGCGAGGTCTTGAGCTGACCGTCTATGAGGGTGAAGCATTTTTTATTCTCGGCGGCAACGGCTCCGGAAAGACCACCGCCCTGCACGCTGCCGCAGGACTGCTGCGGTGCTGCGCAGGCTCGGTCAAGGTGCTGGGAAGAAAACTGAACGACTACAGGGGACAGGCACTTTACAACGGTACACTATCCCTGCTCAGTCAGGATCCGCAGACGCTTTTTCTGTGCGCGACCGTAGCGCAGGAGCTGGAAGGCATTGAACCGGATATCATTCCCTTTGATTTTACACCGCTGATGGAGCGGCATCCCTACGACCTGAGCGGAGGCCAGCAGCAGATGCTGGCTCTGGCAAAGGTGCTTGCCTCAAAGCCCAAGGTACTTTTGCTGGACGAGCCCACCAAGGGACTGGATGCCGATTCAAAGAATAAAATTGCCGGCGCGCTTGCCGCGCTGAAAGCCGGCGGCGTGACTGTTGTGGCAGTGACCCATGACGTGGAGTTTGCTGCCGCCTGCGCCGACCGGTGCGCCCTGTTCTTCCGTGGTGAGGTAACCTCTGTAGGCACTCCACGGCAGTTTTTCTCCGAAAACAGCTTTTACACCACCGCCGTAAGCCGCATGACCCGCGGCCATTATCACGGCGCGGTTACCGACGATGACGTATTGGAGCTGTGCCGCATCAACGGCAGGAGGAAGAGCCTATGATGGTGATAAAAAGCGACCGGCTGCGTCGTGTGCTCAGAACCGCTGTCCCCTTTGTGCTGATACCCGCACTGGTGGCCGCAGGAGTGTTTGTGTTCGAGCAGAAGCGGTATGCCTTTGTATCCCTCGGAGTGACTCTTCTCTCGCTCCTCCTTTTTGCCGCCGGGTACGAACGCAAAAAGGTCGGCACCCGCAGAATGGTTCTGGTTTCGGTAATGGTGGCACTGTCGGTGGCGGGACGTTTTATCCCCCTTTTCAAGCCGGTCACTGCGCTGACAGTGATTACGGGCGTATGGCTGGGCGGTGAAGCCGGCTTCCTTGTCGGGGCTCTTTCGGCAGTCATATCCAACTTTTATTTCGGGCAAGGGCCATGGACGCCCTTTCAGATGCTGGCGTGGGGATTGACTGGCCTGTTTGCCGGACTGCTCTCGGAAAGACTGAAAGACAGCCGCCTGCTCCTGACCGGCTACGGACTTGCGAGCGGACTTGTGTATTCATTTATCATGGATATCTGGACTGTGCTGTGGTATAACGGCACACTTTCATGGGATGTTTATCTTGCCGCGCTGGTCACCGCAATCCCGCACACTATTGTTTATGCCGTTTCCAACGTGATTTTTCTCTGGTTTCTCGCGCCGCCCTTCGGCCAGAAGCTGGAGCGGATAAAGATAAAATACGGTGTATAGCGCCGGCATTTTGCGAGCGCAAAATGAATGCCTAAAAAAATAATAACAGAACCTCTTTATATTTGGTATATATACAGGATTGACACACTGCGGGTGGATGTGATAAAGTATTATGAGTACCGAGACAAGGAGGCTCCAAAGCTATGTACAGCATCCTGAAGAACGCCCGCGTTTTCACCGGACATGAGCCGGTGCGATTCGACGTTCTCGTAAAAGATGGTGTTATTGTTTCTCTCGGCACGTCTCTTACCGCTCCTGCCGGAGCGGAGGTGTTTGATTTTTCCGGATATTCCGATCCCGTCATATTTCCCGGCTTCTGTGATGTACACGTGCATCTGAGGGGGCCGGGTTTTTGTTATAAAGAGACGATAGCCAGCGGAACAGCATCAGCAGCGGCAGGCGGGTACACTACCGTGTGCGCCATGCCCAATCTGAAACCGGTTCCGGACACAGCGGACACGCTGGCGGTCCAGCTGGACGCCATAAAAAAAGACGCTCTGATAAACGTAATCCCCTACGGCTCCATCACCATGGGTGAGCAGGGCGGTCAGCTGAGCGACATGGAAGCCATGGCGGCTGATGTCATCGGCTATTCCGACGACGGCAAGGGCGTTCAGAACAGCGACATGATGCGCAGCGCCATGCTGAGAGCCAAAGCGCTCGGCAAACCCATCGTCGCCCACTGCGAGGATGAAAGCCTGCTGCACGGCGGTTACATCCACGACGGTATATATGCCGCCCGACACGGGCACAAGGGCATAAGCTCCGAGAGCGAATGGGTTCAGCTGGAGCGTGACATCGAGCTGGTCAGGCAGACCGGCGTGCGCTACCACATGTGCCACCTTTCCACAAAGGAAAGCCTTGAGCTCATACGAAAAGCGAAAGCTGAGGGACTTCCCGTCACCTGTGAAACCGGCCCCCACTACCTCACCCTCTGTGACGAAGACCTGCAGGATGAGGGACGGTTCCGCATGAATCCGCCTCTGAGAGCCGCTGCCGACCGGGACGCTCTGATTGAAGGAACGCTGGACGGTACCATAGACATGATCGCTACCGACCACGCTCCCCATTCGGCTGACGAAAAGTCAAAGGGTCTTGCCGGAAGTGCATTCGGCGTAGTAGGTCTGGAAACGGCTTTCCCCGTAATGTATACGGATTTTGTAAAAACGGGCATAATGACTCTTGAGCGGCTTGTTGAGCTGATGAGCACAAAGCCGGCTCAGCTGCTGGGTGCAGGCGATGCCGCTCCCATTGCCGAGGGACGGACAGCCGACCTTACGGTATTCGATCTCGGAGCGCAGTATACAATAAATCCGGAGCAATTCCGCTCCATGGGCAGGGCTACTCCCTTTGCCGGGAGAACCGTGTCCGGACGATGCATAATGACCATGGTGAAAGGAAAGACAGTATGGCAAAGCAGATAGATAAAAAACTTGTGCTGAGCACCGGTGAGGTATTCACCGGCAGCGGCTTCGGCGCGGACATCGCAAAGGTGTGCACCCTTGTTTACAACACCTCAATGTTCGCCTATCAGGATATTCTCAGCGACCCGGCAAGCACCGGCCTGATGGTGCCCATGACCTATCCGGTCATCGGCTCCACCGGCATCGTCTATGACGACGAGGGCATCAGTCTGTGCGCCGGAGGACTGGTGGTTCGTGAATACAACGACCTGCCCAGCAACTTCCGCAGCAAAGAAACTCTCAGCGGCCTGCTCCGTCTGCACGGTATTCCCGCCATTGAGGGCGTTGACACCCGCTGCCTTACCCGCATCATCCGTGACAAGGGAGAAGTGGAGGCCGTCATTGTTGACATCTCCGTTTCCGACGAGGAGGCTCTTGCTTTCATCAAGGCCAATCCCGCCGTATCCCAGCCGGTCGTCACCGGCGAACGCCGCCGCTGCGGTGATCCCGAATGCTCCACACGCATCGCACTCATTGACTGCGGCGTGAAGAACGGCATAGCCGAAGGCTTTGCCGCAAGAGGCTGTGCCGTCACTGTTTTCCCCGCCGATGAAACGGTTGAGGAGATCGCCGCCTTCAAGCCGGACGGCGTAGTTGTTGCCGGCGGCCCCGGTTCGCCCGATGAATACACCGGCGTTATTGACACCATAAAGAGAATGACCGGCCGATTCCCTGTTTTCGGCATCGGCACCGGAATGTGCATGGTGGCAGCCTCCAGAGGTGCCAAGGCAGCCCGCATGAGCGACGGTCACCGGGGTGCCAACCGCCCCATGCGCTGGCTGGAGAGCGGCAGCATCAATATCTCCTCCCGCAACTACGGCTGGTCGGTGAGCGAGGATGCTCTGACTGCGGCAGGCTTTACTCCCCTGTGCAGGGATATTCTTGACGGCACGGTCACCGCTGCCGCCGACCGGACAAACAGACTTTACGGCACACTCCATTATCCGGAGCTCTGTGCTGACACTCAGGACAGCGACCGACTGGCCGCAGAGTTTATCGCCATGATAAAGGAGGGCGGAGAGAATGCCTAAAAGAACCGACATACGCAAGGTAATGGTCATCGGCTCCGGCCCGATCATCATCGGTCAGGCTGCTGAGTTCGACTATGCAGGCACACAGGCCTGTCTGGCTCTCAAGGAGGAGGGCTACGAGGTCATTCTGGTCAACTCCAACCCTGCCACCATAATGACCGACACCACCATTGCAGACAAGGTATACATGGAGCCTCTTACTCTTGAGTACGTTGCCCGTATACTCAGATATGAACGCCCCGATGCCATCGTTCCCGGCATCGGCGGACAGACCGGCCTGAACCTCGCCATGCAGCTTGCACGCAAGGGCATTCTGCGTGAGTGTCAGGTAGAGCTGCTGGGCACCAGCTGCCAGAGCATCGAGCGCGCCGAAGACCGCGAACTGTTCAAGGAGCTGTGTCAGAGCATCGGTGAGCCAGTGCTCCCCTCAATCATCGCCACCACCCTTGAAGAAGGAATTGCCGCAGCCGAGGAGATCGGCTATCCCGTGGTTCTGCGCCCCGCATTCACTCTGGGCGGCACTGGCGGCGGTTTTGCCGACAACGAGGAAGAGCTGCGGGAGATCATGATAAACGGTCTGGCTCTCTCTCCCGTCTCTCAGGTACTGGTCGAAAAGTCCATCAAGGGCTTTAAGGAAATTGAATACGAAGTCATGCGCGACGCCTCCGGCACCGCCCTTGTCGTGTGCAACATGGAGAATGTGGACCCCGTTGGCGTGCACACCGGCGACTCTATAGTCGTGGCTCCCACCCAGACCCTGTCCATTGAGGAATGCGCCATGCTGCGCACCAGCGCCCTGAAGATCATCACCGCGCTGGAGATCGAAGGCGGCTGCAACGTTCAGTTTGCTCTCGACCCTGTATCCTTTGAATACTACGTCATCGAGGTCAACCCCAGAGTGTCCCGTTCCTCTGCACTTGCCTCCAAGGCAAGCGGCTACCCCATCGCACGTGTCACCGCCAAGGTGGCAGTGGGCATGACTCTGGACGAAATAATCATCAGCGGTCAGCCCGCCTGCATGGAACCTGCCCTTGACTATGTGGTCATGAAGGTTGCACGATTCCCCTTCGACAAGTTCGTCACTGCCTCCAACGCCCTTTCCACCCAGATGAAAGCCACCGGCGAGGTCATGAGCATCGGCCGCACCATAAAGGAAGCTCTGCTCAAGGCGGTACGCTCACTGGAGATCGGCGCGTGCCACATCCACCTTGCAAAATTTGACCACATGGCTCAGAACGAACTGCTGGACTACATCAAGGGCGCTACCGACGACCGCATCTTTGCCATTGCTCAGCTCATCCGTCTGGGCTGCTCCCTTGAAGCCATACACGACCAGACCAAGATCGACCTGTTCTTCCTGCGCGAAATCAGCCAGATCATCGCTCTGGAAGGTATCGCAGCCGCAGCTCCCGGCAGCATTGAGGTGCTGCGTGAGGCCAAGCGCATAGGCTTTTCCGACAAGTATATCGCACGCCTGTGGAACATGCCGGAGCTTGACGTGTACAAGCTCCGCAAAGAGAACGGACTGTTCCCTGTATACAAGAGCATTGATACCTGCGCCGGTGAAATCGCCGGATATACTCCCTATCTCTACTCCACCTATGAGACCGAAAACGAGTCTCAGATAACCGACCGCCGCAAGATAATTGTCCTTGGTTCCGGCCCCATTCGTATCGGACAGGGTGTTGAGTTCGACTACTCCACCGTCCATGCGGTCAACACCATCCGCAGCGCCGGCTACGAGGCCATCATAATAAACAACAATCCCGAAACCGTTTCCACCGACTACACCACATCGGACAAGCTCTATTTTGAGCCCCTGACCGTTGAGGATGTCATGAACATCGTGGAGCTGGAGCAGCCGGAGGGAGTCATCGCCTCTCTGGGCGGTCAGACCGCCATCAACCTCGCCGATGCTCTCCATGAGCGTGGCGTCCGGCTTATAGGCACCGGCGTTGAGGCCATCGAGCGGGCAGAAAACCGTGAGTCCTTCGAGCGCATCATGCGCCAGCTGGGCATTCCCCAGCCCAAGGGCACCGCTGTCACCAACATCGAGGACGGCGTAAAGGCCGCTGCTGAGATCGGCTATCCCGTGCTGGTCCGTCCCAGCTACGTTCTGGGCGGCAGAGCCATGCAGATAGTCGCCGGCGAGGAAGATCTGCGCACCTACCTTCGC